>JALXAI010000077.1 GCA_026992215.1 Desulfobacterales bacterium
TAACAAACATCTGGTACGAGAGATATCTTATCCCATTAAAGGTAACAGCATTTACAACAAATGATCCAGGAGGAAGAAGCCTGATGCTTTTTACAAGAGCGTTGATTACGATATAGTGAGCATTTACTGCGAAAAAAACCAGCAACGCCACGAGGTAAAACCACTGGCTGAGCAACGATAGCTGAACACCCGACTGGGGATCAAGGATATTGGCAATGGCAAACCCGAACTGGTAGCCTATGAACTCTCCTGCTATCTGAAAAGCGGCAAGCACAATCCTTGTCACGAGCCCCCAGAAGATCCCTATGGTCGCTTCCCCAACGATGGCGATCGCTATCCCCAGCACGTCGCGGGTCACCGTCTCGGGAACCGACGTGGGAACCAACTGGAAAAAACAAAATGTTAAAGCAATGCACAGCAGCCCTTTCACTATGGGCGGAATGTTCAGGTCACTGAAAAAGGGTACCATGAAAAGTACGATACTGACCCTTATCAGGAGAAACAACATTGCAATCATTTGCTGGGGTTCGATGTATATGTTCATCGCCTTAAAAATTATTTCACCCACTGGGGGAAATTTGTGTAAATGTTAACGGTAAACTGGATTAACTTGTTAAGCATCCAGGGCCCGAAAAACATGAGAGACAGTAAGGTAACAACGATTTTGGGGACAAAGGTCAGGGTAACTTCCTGGACCTGTGTTACCGCCTGGAAAATACTTATTATTAAGCCCACTATCAGCCCCACACCAAGAATAGGCACGGACGCCCATAGTGTTACTTCTATCGTACTTTTGGCTATTCCCATGATCATCCCGACATTCATCTTCTCTCCTCGGGTACGTAACGACGTTCGTACTAATAAAAACTTTTTACCAGCGAATCGATAACCAGGTACCAGCCGTCTGCCAGGACAAACAGCATAAGCTTAAAGGGCAACGATATCAGCACGGGGGGCAACATCATCATTCCCATGGAGAGCAATACGCTTGCCACCACCATGTCAATAACCAGGAAAGGCAGATAAATAAGGAATCCTATCTGGAATGCCGTCTTGAGTTCGCTTATGACAAAAGCCGGAATTATGGCCGACATCGATACTGATTCCAGGTTTTTCGGTTTTTTATGGTCCTTCAAGTTCACGAAAAGCATCAGGTCTTTTTTCCTGGTCTGGTGAATCATGAACTTTTTTATTGGCTTTATGGCCCTGCTTAGTGCCTCTTGTTGAGAAATTTGATCCGCGAGATAGGGACTGATGGCCTGGGTCTGAATTTGCTTCCATACCGGCGTCATAATGAAAAATGTCAGAAAAAGGGCAAGTCCCACTATTATCTGGTTCGGAGGTGATTGCTGAGTCCCTATAGCGTGTCGCAAAAAAGACAGTACCACCGCAAGACGGGTGAAAGATGTCATCATCACCAGTATCGCCGGAGCAAGCGAAAGCACCGTTAAAAGAATAGCAATCTCGAGAGCGCTGGAAAGCCTGCCCTTTTCCTGGCTGTCGGGTACTGAGATCTTAATCCCCGGCAGGTTATAGTCTGCCGCCATAGCCCTTGATTTGACCGCAATCCCGATCAAACATGAAAATACTATAAGCAAAATGAGGCATTTTTTCATCATGCCTTCATCTCCTTCTTGCTTGCGGGCACCGAGAAGTTCATGAAGCCGCGCAACCTGTCGGCAAAGTTCTTGTCAGAAATTTTCCCGTCCGGAGCCGGGTTGCTACTTTTCAGTTCGAGGTCTTCCAGGGCTACGTCAGTCAAGAAAGTTATATTGTCCTGTGATATTCCGATCAAAAATGCCCTGTTTCCCACCTGGTAAAGGGCGATAACCTGCTTGGGACCTATGCGATGCGAGGATATAATCCTGAGCAAACTATTGTCGCCGGCACCTGAAGAAACACCCGACAACTTTTTCATGAAATAGGCCAGCAAAAATACAAGGGCAAGCACAATGGCCAGTCCTCCCACCATTTTTACCAGCGCGCTGCCAAATCCTATTGTTTCCGCGTTCATTTTTCTCGATACCTCGTAGCTCCTGAAAACACCCCGGCCTATCAGCTGAGCTGCTGAACCCTTTCCATGGGGCTGATTATGTCTGTGAGCCTTATGCCGAATTTTTCGTTTACCACCACTACCTCGCCTCGTGCTATCAGCTTATTGTTGACAAGGATCTCCATAGGTTCACCTGCAAGCTTGTTTAGCTCGATCACTGATCCCTGCCCTAGCTGTAGCAAATCGTTTATCAACAATTTGGTCCGGCCCACCTCCACCGAAACTTCCAGCGGAATATCAAGCAGGAAATCCAGGTCTCTTTTCGTAGGTGTTTCCCCGGAATCCGATATCTCGTCAAAACCGTGTGCCTCCTCCGTTTCTTGCGCTTGTGTCACCATGGGCTCTTCCTTCTCTTCTTTCACTTCTGCCTCACCATCCGGCGTCAGCTCCTCTTTAACCCTGTCTTCCTCTCCCTTGATATTCTCCTCAACCTGGTTGACCTGTGCCTGCTCCTCGTTCTGATCAGTTTGCACTTGTTCTGCCCTGTCTTCTGGACTCATATGCCGATCTCCTTTTTAACCTGCTAGATTTTTGGTGTTTCTATATGTCCATCGATCCTTACCGCAAAATTGCCCTTGTGAATTCCGCATTTTGTTTTGAACTTGGGTATTCCCTCCACCATGGCTATCAGGTGATCGGAACAATCCTTGTCGAGAATTATAGTGTCCCCTATCTCCAGGTTTATCAGATCCTTACCGAGTATGGTGGTGCGCCCCAGTTCCACCTTGACTTCAACCGGGGTTTCATAGAGTCGTTCCTTGAGTCTCCTGATCCAGGTTTCGTCAATTTCAAACTGGTCGCTCTGGTACCCCGCATGCAGCTTGGATCGAATGGGTTCAATATTCGAATATGGAATACAAAAGATAATCTGACCGCCCACGTCTTCGACTTCCACGTTAAACGCCACCTGAATAACGACGTCGGTAGGCGGAACAATCGAAGCGAATTGCGGGTTGATCTCAGATCTTATGTAAACGGTGGATATCTCGTAAACCGGTTTCCACGCTACGTTCCACTCCTTGATCATGTTGTCCACCACTTTTTTTATTATACGGTTCTCTATGGCCGTAAATTCCCTTCCCTCCACCTTGATAGAAGTCTTTGTCACCTGGCTGCTTCCGAAAAAACAATCAATAAGAAGAAACACAAGCTTGCTGTCCACTACCAGAAGTTCATGCCCCCTTAAGGGATCCATCTTTATGACATGAAGACTCGACGGAATCGGCAGGGTTTTCAGGAATTCTCCGAACTTGGTGGTTCTTATGGAATTGTAGGTAACTTCTACCATTTTCCCAAGCATATTCGACAGAGACGTCCTGTTGAGCCTCGCAAACCTCTCCCCGATGATCTCAAGGGTCGGCATCCTGCCCCGAACTATCCTGTCCTGGCTTGCGAGGTTGTAAGGTTTCAAGCCATTCTCGTCTTCGGGGTTATCCTCCGGCTCCGCTTCTATCTCCCCGTCTGTCAAGCCCCTTAAAAGAGCATCAACTTCGTCTTGTGATAAAATATTGTCCATGGCTGCCTTTTTTTATTGAACCAGGAACTCGGTAAAGAACACCTGAGTAACTCTGCCTGTTTGAAGATGCTTGTTGACAATCTTAAGAATCTCGTTCTTCAGTTTTCTTTTCCCCATCGGCGATATTACTTCGTCGTATGTTTTGCTTGTAAGAAACATTATTATGGCATCGCTGATACTAGGGAGCTTGTCGGTTATTTCTTTCTCGAGCTTTTTGTCCGACAGATTCAACACTATTCTGATCTTCAGGTACCTCCTGGTATCAGGGTCAATAAGGTTCACAAGGTATGGATTGAGAGGCATCGGAATAAGTTTTTCAGATGATCCCTGGCGCACCGGGGCTACAACCTCCGCTTTTTCCTTCTTTTCACCTTTCTTGGCCTTGAAAAACTTGATATACCCAAAGGCTCCTCCGCCGCCCAGTAACAGCAGCACTATCAGGATTAAGACCAGTTTTTTGGACGATTTCTTTTCCTTTTTTTCTTCTGCTTCTTTTGCTGCCATTTTCTAATCTCCCTACTGCTTGTTGTTCAGGATCACTATTTCAATCCTTCTGTTGCTGGCTTTGTTCCTCTCTGTCGTATTCGGCACAAGGGGCCTGGTATCTCCAAAACTTGCTACCCTAAACCTGCTTGCCGGCATTCCCCTCACCTGAGTAAAGTACTGAAACACGCTTAACGCCCTTGCACCGGCAAGTTCCCAGTTTGACGGGAACTGCGCTGTCTTTATCGGGGTGTTGTCACTGTGTCCCTCGATAGAAATCTTGTTTTCGCACTGATCGAGAAAATCGCCAATCGTATCCAGGAGCTCCTTTGCCTTTGGCGACAGGGCAGCTTTGCCCTTTTCAAACAAAATCCTGTTGGCGATGATCAATACCATTCCCTTGCTCCTTGAAATTATCTTTACGTCTCCAGGCCTTATTTCACTTTCTTTTCTTCTCTGGAGCTCCGAAATCTGGGTCATCAGTTCACTCAGCCGGTCATAATTCCATTCCTGATCCGGAAGTTCCTTGCTCCCGTACCATGCCTGCCGGTTAAGTATCCCGCTTTTACCCGGGAGCATACTGAATATTCTCGATACGTTCTGCCTGTCCAGGGACGACATCGATAGCAGGAGAACGAAGAATGTCAGCAGTAGAGTCATAAGATCAGAAAACGTTACGACCCAACCTGCAATTTCCCCGCTTCCGCCTTCTTCCTGTCCGTTTTCAGCCATTTTTTTCTCTTCAGTTTGCCTTACTTACGCCGAATAGCTTGAAAAAGAACCCCTTGTAATAGTATGAACTCGGTTTCTTTTCCTGAAGATAGAGACTAAACTCTTTAAGGTTATCCAGTTTGAATTCCAGATCGGCTCTCCTTTTTTGAGTCGCACTCGCGTATGAAATATTATCCGGATTTGAATAATCTATCCCCATTCCATACGGTTGAAGCCTCTTGGGATTTACCCCGTAGCTTTCCAGGCAGTGCAGGATGCTCAGAGATCTCCTCAGCGACAGGTCCCAGAGATACACCGGGGCTCCCCGGGCATTGATTTCGGTTGGGGCTGCATACCCTTCTATCCACAACGAGAAGGGGTACTTTTTTAATATCTCTGCAACCTTTGCCAGAATGATTTTCGCTCCCTTTGTTAATTTTGCACTTCCCTGTCCGAAAAGAAGGGCATTTCTGACCGACATTTTAATTTTTCTGTCCATTATCTGGACCTTAATCTTGGGTGATATCTTTACGTTCCTTACTACATCCTCGATCTGCATCCTGATGTTTTCCATGGTTTGACCCACTAAGGCCTTGCCACCTTTGCTCTCCTTGGCTATAAATCCTCCGCCCTTGAAATTGTTGAAGGCGTCCGTTAGAGAACCAAGGGCGGCACGAACCCTTTTTTCGTCTCTCACCGCCATCGAATTCAGCATAACGAAAAAGGTTAAAAGCAGCGTTACCAGGTCACAGAACGTAAGCATCCAGCCCTGGGAAGGTCCATCATCACCACTGCTTTTCTTCTTTTTCCTGGCCATTCTCTAACCACCGTTACTCAAACTGGCTTTTACGCTCGCTGGGAGGTAAAAACGCGTTCAATTTTTGCTCCACTATCCTTGGATTTTCTCCCACGGCGAGCGAAATAACGCCGTTTACTATCATTTCCTTTACAAGAACCTCTTCTTTGCTCCTGGTTTTCAATTTCCCTGCCATGGGGATAAATATCAGGTTGGCCATAATAGCCCCGTAGAACGTGGTAAGAAGGGCGACGGCCATGGCCGGACCAATGGTACTCGGGTCATCCATTGACTGTAACATTTGTACGAGTCCGATAAGGGTCCCGATCATTCCCATGGCTGGGGCAAATGACCCCATCGTGTTGAAAATTTCAGCACCAAACTGGTGCCTGTCCCTGATAAAATCAATTTCGGTTTCAAGCAAATCTCTGATCGATTCCGGCTCCATGCCATCTATGGTCAGCTGTAATCCTTTCACCAGGAAAGGGTCGTCCACGTTCTTGAGTTCCCCCTCCAGAGCCAGTACCCCTTCTCGCCTGCACTTTCCTGCAAAATCAATAAACTTGGGTATGAGCTCGCTTGTTGAAGGTATGCTGGCAAAAAACACGTTTTTCATTATCTTTATTACCCCGATAACGTCTTTCAGGGGGTAATTTATCATCGTAGCACCAATTGTGCCTCCAACTACGATCAACAGCGATTGTACGTCGATAAACATTCCAATTCCGCCGCCAAGCATTATGGCAACGAAAACCAAAGCGAAAGCAGAAACTATCCCGGCTACAGTTGCTATATCCATCTCATGAAACCCTGGTTAAGATTGTATTATTTGAAGATGACAAGCTGCCTAAAAACCCCTATCTCGGTAAAAATGCCGTCATTAAATCACGATGGTTCGGTGTTGAGGAAAGCAATAGGTATGCCAAGAGATCGACGAACCATGGTGCGTGCAAGAGGCGTAAAGATCCGTAGCCCTAAGGGTCTTCTCCCGCCAGCGTTGGCTTCCCGGGCTTTACCCCCTGTTTACGCAAGGAAAATGGCAAAAGCGTCATTAAATCCGACAGGGAGTAAAGATTTTGACAAAAAACTGCCCGAGCCCCGGTAGCACTGACCCCGGCAACATTCCAGCGGTGCTTCAAAAAGATTACTTGAAAAATTAATTACTTTGGTAGAGTATATAAGTGTGTGAATTGTCACCCGAATTGGTTAAACACGGTCCTTAGGATTCTTGTTAGCTTTTTGAGGCTTTCTGCCCGGATGAATTCACTGTTGATCCCCGAGAATATACTGGTCGAAAAATCGGTCATCGAGAGCCAGCTGGTCCGAAACATCAGAAGAAACCTCCGCGGTTGCAAAATGCACGTTGTGGACCACCTTGATGGTGCGCAGAATCTCGAGGCAGAAGAATCCGGGAAGGTAATTGAGGTGATTGATTTCAGGGGCCAATTTTTGAAGCCCTGTCCGGGTACCAGGAATTACATTTGCTGTGGTTACAGGATACTTCATTTTGGCGAGCAATGTTCCATAGGATGCAATTATTGCATCCTGCAGGCCTATTTTTCGTCGGGCAGGTTGCGGCTGTTTGCAAACTGGGATCGCATGCTCTCAGAGGTAGAATCGATCCTTCGGAAAAACCCTGACAGGTATTTTCGAATAGGTACAGGTGAATTTACTGACAGCCTTCTTCTGGATCCGGTAACCGAATTCTCCCGGTTGGTAGTACCATTTTTTGCGCGCTTTCGAAACTCTATCCTCGAACTCAAAACCAAGACAGACCATATTGACAATCTTAAAAAATTGGACCATGGCGGAAGAACCATAGTGGCCTGGTCGATGAATTCACCTGCTGTTGCGGCAAAGTATGAGGGGCTGGCAGTACCACTGGAAAAGAGAATTGAATGCGCGAAGCTGTGTTTGAAATGGGGTTATCGTGTCGCGTTTCACTTCGATCCCATGATTTTTTACGACGGATGGGAAAAAGATTACCGGAAGGCCGTAGATTTGATTTTTAAGAACATAAGCCCCGAGAAAATAGTGTGGATCAGCCTGGGATGTTTCAGGTTTATGCCTCCATTGAAGGGCATAATCGAGAAAAGATACCGCAACGCTGAGCTGATTTACGGAGAATTTATAAGTGGTATTGATGGAAAGATGAGATACTTTAAGGATATTCGTATCACGATGTATAAAAAAATGGTAAAGTGGATTCATGAATATAATCCGGAGGTTTGCGTGTATTTGTGCATGGAGAGCCCTGAAATATGGAAAGCAGCATTCGGATTTAACCCTCTTGAAAAAGGAGGCCTGCCGGCAATTCTGGATTTGGCCGCAAAATCAAAATGTGGAGATTGAATTTCATGTTTTTGATTAAAAAACTCGTAAAGCCTTTTTTTCTGCCACCGATGATCGTTATAATCCTGGTTCTCTATGGCCTGGTCTGCATCCATAAGGGCAAGAAAATAGGCAAGTTTCTCGTTATGACGGGGGTGCTTGTATTCTACCTTTTCTCTATATCCCCCGTAACCAACATCATAATAAAACCCCTGGAAATGCGCTATAAACCCGTGAAGCTGGTTACCGAAAACAGCCCATCGGTAATTGTGGTTCTGTCAGGGGGAGCCAGGGTAAACAAGATTTTCCCCGTAACCAGCAGCCTGGAGTGCTCTTCCATGGCCAGAATTATCGAGGCATACAGGCTGTACAGGATGATAAAGC
>JALXAI010000078.1 GCA_026992215.1 Desulfobacterales bacterium
CCGTGTTCATGTACGCTTCGTTATCGTAGCAAACATAAATGAAATCCGTCTGCCTCTCGGCCGCCCCGCTCAACGCCTGGATTCCCATGTCAAACGTCCCGCCGTCTCCTGCCATGCCGACAACGGTAAAGTCGTTTTTTCCTCTTGCCTTCAAGCCCGCCACCAGCCCGGTCGCGGACGCAGCGGTGCTGGCGAAAGTATTGTTAACGGCATTTACGGCAATGGGAGTTTTAGGGTAGATCCCATGCAATATGGTTAAACAACATGCGGGCAGGGTGACAATCGTTTTGGGCCCGAGAGCCTTCAAGATGTACCTGTAGGCAATACTCAAACCACAGCCGGCACAAGTGCGAGTGCCAGGCATTATGAATTCTTTTCCCGGAAGATCAAGAGTTGTTGCCATTTTTTACACCTTCCTGACTAAATTGTTATACACCGGAACCGAGCCATTGAGGGCTTGTAATCCTGCGTCCCTCTTCAACATTTTTCACAACTTCTTCAATAGCCTCCACGAGGTCACCGGGATTAAGATCCTTTCCTCCCAGTCCAACGATGTAGTTGAACACTTCCGGCCTGTTGCCATTAAAGCTGTATAGGGCCGCCTTAAGCTCGCTGCACAACACCCCTTCGTAGCCGTAGCTGATGCCCTTTTCAAAAACAGTGAGAACCCGGGCATTACCGGTTGCCTCCGCGATATCTTTCGCCGGAAAAGGCCTGAAAATATTCAATCCCAGAACACCCACCTTAATTCCCTTCTCCCGCAAGATATCGGTTGCAGCCGTGGCCTCGCTTGCCACGGAGCCCTGGGTGACAAACAGTATATCCGCGTCATCAGCCAGGTACCTGTAAAGAGGGTCGGAGTAATCCCTTCCGAATCTTGCGGCAAATTCCTCACCCACCTCCCGGTAAACAGGAATAACGTTTTCAAGGGTCTCCTGCAGCCTCCTTCTAAACCCCATGTAGCTGGGACATAGCTCTCCGTCAGGACCCGGCAACGGGTCAGTCATTACAACCGGGTTTATGTTTATGGGATCATCAGGGTCGATCTCGTAGACGGGCTCAAATGGAGGCAGAAACTCATCCACCTCTTCCTGGGCAGGGACCCTTACCGGCATAACAGTATGTGACAACCTGAAGCCGTCGAAACAGACCATGGTGGGAACAAGAACCTTTTCGGCAAGCTTGAAGCCCAGGATGATCTTATCCAAGATTTCCTGGTTGTTCCTGCAATAGAGCTGGATCCACCCGGTGTCCCTCTGCGAAAGAGTATCTTGCATATCGTTAAGGATCGTCCAGGGAGCCCCCAGTCCCCTGTTAGCCACCGCCATAACTATGGGCACCCTTGCTCCCGCAGCCCAGTGAAGCTGTTCATTCATGTAGGCCAGTCCGTTGGCAGAAGTCGCGGTAAATACACGGGCCCCCACCAGAGATGCCGAAATGCATACTCCCATGGCGCTGTGCTCGCTCTCAACCCTCACAAACTCGGCAGCCAGTTCTCCGCTCTCCACGTAAGAAGACAGGGTTTCGGGAATCTTCGATTGAGGTGTTATGGGGTACGCTGCAATTACCTGGACCTTGCAAAGCTTGGCTGCAAGAGCTGCCGTCTCGTTTCCGGTTATTATCCTGGTCTCAGACATGTCCAACCTCAAAGTATGGTTTTTGATGGTGCTCGTTAATGCCAGCTGATTACATCAAGATTATTTCAAATAGTTCTGATTCTGACGGAAGTCAACAGGAATTTTAACCATATCATGAAGGAAGCAGCGAGGCAAATTGCGGGGAATTACGAGAAATCATAAGAGATGACCGGAAAGGTTAAAAGTTTGGGCTTTGTAAGCCGTTCACTTTTAACCTTTCCAGGCCATCAAAAAAACGAGAGGCTTCCTTTCAGATCCAACACGAACTAAAACTAGCGGCGCCTTGTACTGCGCTTGGAAGCCTTCAGGGGGTTAATTTTTACGGAATTCTTTCCGCTACTCGCTTTTACGTGCGTAGCGAAATTGCACCTTCCGTTTTTCCACTTGAGAGCCGGATCAGGATATGTCTGGCAGTACCTTCCGCCTGGAAGATCCAGAATTCGACCACATCCTTCGCAACTTTCCACTATTTGATGACAGCTCCCACCGTTGAACCCACAACCACTCTTGGTCATGAACACACATTCCATTCCGGCCTTTACGGATTCACAATGCAAGGGTATCACCTCCTAAAAATTTTTCCCGAACCGGCGAACAAGAACTACTTCTTGCCACCGCCGGATACTGGCCTGTTCAAAAGAACCAAGGACTCTTATACCAGTTTAAACGGGGTGTCAAGGAATTTTTTCAAAAAAACTTTCCAGATACTCCAGCCAGAACATGTCCAGTTCAACTACAGATATAATAACTGGCCGCAGCCTACCAAGATGTGATATGGATAAAACCGCATC
>JALXAI010000079.1 GCA_026992215.1 Desulfobacterales bacterium
AATCCCGACGAAATTTTAAGATTTGCCGCATCCCTGGAATCCGTATCCGAACACCCCCTGGCAGAGGCAATAGTAAAAGAAGCCCGGGGCAAAAATCTTGAGCTATCCGAAGTAAAACACTTTGAATCCACCCCGGGGATTGGTGTTGCCGGAGTTATCGGGTCAAGAAAAGTTTTCCTCGGAAGTACCCGGCTTCTTGAAAGTAAAGATATTGATCCCGGCAACATGCTCCAGAAGATTGAAAAGTTAACCGGGCAAGGTAAAACGTGCGTGGTTCTCGTGGAAGACAGCCGACTGTCCGGCGTTATTGCCCTGCAGGACAAACCCAGGGAGTCCGCCCGCGATGCAATTTCGGCGCTGGAGAAAATGAGGCTGAAAGTGGTTCTGCTGACCGGGGACAACAAGCACACGGGAGATGCCATCGGAAGGGCTCTCGGGATAAAACACGTGTTTGCCGAACTTATGCCTGAGGATAAGCTTGTTAAAATCGATATGCTGAGAGGCAACGGCGAAACAGTCGCCATGGTGGGAGATGGAATCAATGACGCTCCTGCCCTTACGAAGGCCGATATCGGCATGGCAATTGGCGCCGGCACCGATGTTGCCATCGAAGCAAGCGATATTACCCTTATTCAGGATGACCTCCGGCTGGTTCCCCGCGCGATAAGGCTTTCTTCAGAGACCATGAAAACAATAAAACAGAACCTTTTCTGGGCGTTTTTTTATAATTCTCTAGGGATTCCCATCGCGGCCGGAGTTCTCTACCCCCTGTGGGGAATTCTGCTGAATCCGGTTTTTGCGGCTGCGGCCATGGCAATGAGTTCGGTTTCCGTGGTGAGCAACTCGTTGAGGCTCAGGAGAAAATGGAGTCGAAGGGCGGAGAAGCTGTCCTGATTCCAGGGAGAGAAAAAGTGGATTGGAAAATTCTACCAATATGATAAAGTTAAAGGCAGATTCCAAAACAATTGGAAGGGAGAATCTGGATGAAGGGGAAGATGGGGGCAGGACGAGATTTTTCTTGTTGTTTCCCCGAGATCCTATTTTTCCGGATTCACTGTAAGATCATATAAAAATACAAAATCAGGGGTAAGATCATGCTAGAGATCGTGGATTTAAAGGTTGAAGTAGAAGGCAAGATAATCCTTGAACATATTGACCTGGAAGTTCCTGCAGGCAAGACGTACATTCTTTTCGGACCAAACGGGTCCGGCAAAACGTCCCTTCTCAGGACCATCATGGGCTTTTCCGGCTACAACGTGGTGGAAGGGAAGATCTACTTTAAGGGTAAAGACATAACCAATCTCCCGGTTAATGAACGGGCAAAGATGGGCATAGGGATGTCATTCCAGCATCCCCCCGCAATAGACGGGATAAAGGTAAAGGATATTCTGAAGATTTGTGGAGCGAAAGACGAGGAAATACCCGAGCTGGCGCGAAAGGTAAACTTCGAACATTTCCTGGAAAGAGACATAAACGTGGGATTTTCCGGAGGCGAAATCAAGCGGTCGGAAATCTTGCAACTAATGGCCCAGCAGCCTGACCTGCTGTTGATCGACGAGCCGGAGTCGGGAGTGGATCTCGAAAACATTCCCCTGATAGGCAAGGTTCTTAACTACCTGCTCAAGGGGATAAATGGAAACGGAAAGAGGTACTGCCTGCGGGAAGAAAGAGAGGCCAGGAAACGTTCCGGTTTGATCATCACTCATACCGGGTACATACTGGATTACATCGATGCTGATCTGGCAACTGTTTTGTTCAGGGGGCGAATAGCCTGCAGCGGCAACGCGAGAGAATTACTGAAGGGAATATCCGAGCACGGTTACGAGGAGTGTGTAAAATGTATAAGGATGTAGAAATACCAGAAGTTGACGAGTTCAAACACGAAGGCGGCGAACACGAATACATTGAGGATCTGGAGCAGCTCTCCGAGGAAGACCGTCAGCAAATGATCCTTGCAGGAATTGATGTAAAGGAAGAGCAGCGTTCCGGGACATACATCCAGGAAGACCAGAGCGTGGTACATTGCAAGGCCAAGCAAGAGGGGCTGGAAGTAATGGACGTAAAAACGGCTCTGGAAAAACACGAATGGTTGAAGGACTACATGTGGAGCGGGGTAAACCCGGAAGCCGACGAATATACGAAAAAGGCTTACGAAAAACCTCACTATGGCTATTTTATCAGGGCATTGCCGGGGGTGAAAACAACGAACCCGGTACAGGCGTGTTTATACCTGGAGACGGACAACCTTTCTCAAAACGTTCACAACATTATTATCGCGGAAGAAGGTTCGGAGCTTCACATAATTACCGGCTGTGCCACTAAACCGCATCTTCGAAGCGGGCTTCACATCGGAATATCCGAGTTTTTCGTGAAGAAAGGGGCAAAGCTGAGCTTCACCATGATTCATAACTGGTCGGAAGGCG
>JALXAI010000080.1 GCA_026992215.1 Desulfobacterales bacterium
GCGCTTGCCAGAACCGAAAGCAGGGGGGCTCATTACAGGGATGATTACCCTGAAAGGGATGATAAGAACTGGTTGAAACATACCCTCGCGTACCTTAACGACGACGGCAGCATAAGGCTTGACTACAAACCGGTTCGCCTGAAACCCCTGACGGTTCCCACTTTTGAACCCAAGGAAAGGGTATACTGATGTAGCGATGGCCAGGTTGGACAGACGATTGACGAAATGTTAGTTCCCCAAGGAGCATGCTATGGCTGAAAAAGTGACATTCAAAGTTTTTCGATTCAATCCCGAAAAGGATGAAAAGCCGTACTACCAGGAATATGAAGTTGAGATCAGGAAACCCGGCATGATGGTCCTCGACGGACTCAACCAGATACGATGGGAAATGGACGGTACACTGGCTTTCAGGAGGTCATGCAGGGAAGGTGTGTGCGGATCGGACGGGCTTAACATAAACGGCGTGAACATGCTGGGATGCATTACCCACATATCGGACCTCAAACCTCCAGTGGTAATTCAACCACTGCCATCTCTGCCGGTGATAAAAGACCTGGTGGTGGATCTTACCAATTTCATGGACAAGTTTTATCTCGTAAAACCTTACCTGATTAACCATTCGCCGCCACCGGACAAGGAAAGACTCCAGAGCCCCGAGGAGAGAAAAAAGCTGGACGGCCTCTACGAGTGCATACTTTGTGCCTGCTGCTCGACTTCGTGTCCGTCGTACTGGGCAGACCCGGAATACCTTGGACCGTCGGCCCTGCTAAATGCGGCAAGGTTTATCCTGGATTCCCGCGATGAAGGGGCAGACGAGCGATTTGAGATTATAAATGACCGTCACGGCGTGTGGCGTTGCCACACCATTTTGAATTGTATAGAAGCATGCCCGAAGTTGCTGAACCCCACAGAGGCCATAGGCGAACTGAAAAAGATACTTATCAAGAAAAAGTTTTAAGATTCCTTTCAATTCTGCCGTTAATAGGCATCCAGGTTCAAAAACCCCTCCACGAGGGGTTTTTTGAATACCGGGAATTTCCGCGTTGTCACCGCGCCGGATACAGCCTGTCGGTTTTCGGATCCAGGTGATGTATTACTTCCCTGTACTGTTAGATACCAATTTACTTAGCACGTAAAAGTTATAAGTTTCCAGTCTCACGAATAAAAAAGTGAAACAAAAATACTTTGACAAAGGTCATTTTTTGATGTATGTGAACTCTGTTTCACAAGCATCCTCTGACCTGCCCAGTCTGTCCACGGACAAGCTGGAGGATGTGGTGGTGGAACCGGCCTAAACCAAAAGCTTTTCTCGCTGGCTGTCAAATAGAGCAACGGTAAGTACCATCGTAAGTTGCCGAAAAATCGCGACATAAATCACAAGATGACTGCCCCGGAGTAAGAGTGGTACTGGCGGAAACATTTCAGTCCTGTCAAGTGAAGTCGGTGGTTTGTTCCCCCGGTTTTGGGTGAATGGCTTCCTGGAAGAGTTGTGGTGGCAGAAATGGCTGGACGTGCGTCCTGCCAGCGAGATTATAAATTGCCGCGTGAATGAAGGGTTCATGGTTGTTCCGGGTGAACTCGAAGGGATTGTGAGAAACGAAAAAGTGATGAGAAGGGAAAATGCAGAAGAAAAGGTTGAAGCGTAAGAGCAGAATATGGTCTCTGGTAACAACCGTGCCGGAGTTGACAATTCTTATTTTACTCATTGTCGGTGGTTATCTCATCATGGCGGTATTTTCAAGAGTCGAAGGGACTCCCGTTCTAAGCGCTACTTCAATCTGGCTTATAATAGTGGGTTCTTTTCTGATAAGTACTGCCATAGCAATACTGGCTGTTATCGGTGGTATAGGCGGGGGAGTCATATTTACGCCCATAATGCTTGGTTTTACGACCCTGGATAGCCTTGTCATCAGGGCCACGGGACTGGTGGTTGCCATGTTCAGTGGCTTGATATCCACCGGGCCTTTTATGAGGAGTAAACTTGCCAACATTCGGGTGGTGATTTATTGCGGTTTCCCGATAACCGTGGGGGCAATTTTAGGCAGTGTATGCGCTATACGCCTCCATAATGCCCTGGGAGTGGTAGGCGATGGGATCGTGAGGTTGTCCCTGGGACTTCTAATGATTATAATCGCCTACTTTCTGTTCACCGGTGGAGGCAAAACCGAGTATCCCGAACCCAAGAAGATAGATGCCCTTTCGGCGAAGCTGCGGCTCAGTGGCTCTTACTGGGAAGAATCCCTCGGGAAGGTTGTAAATTACCACCTGGTAAGGGCTCTTCCCGGCGGAATCATGTTCATTTTCCTCGGTTTTATTGCGGGTTTCTTTGGGTTGGGCGGCGGCGCGTTCCTCACCGGCACCCTTAACCTTGTAATGATGGCCCCGGTAAAGGTTGCGGCTGCGTGCAGCGGAGTTTTGCTTGCCATAAGTAATGCCACGGCCATATGGACCTACATTACTTACGGAGCCCTGATAGCCATATTCGCCGCTCCCTGGATGCTTGGCCAGGTGGTGGGGGGCATCCTGGGGGCTCACCTGCTGATCAACATCAGGGCGGGCTTCGTTCGAAAAGTTTTGATCGCCATTCTTCTCGTATCCTGTTTTAAACTGGTTCTGAAGGGAATTGAAGAAATTTTTGGTATAAATATACCCATCATCTAGGAGGGCGTTGTGAAAGACGAAAGCATGAAGGCTCCGCTGGCTGGTATAATTTACGGGGAGATCGTATACTGGGGGCTGCTGGCGGCTTGTGTCGTGGTGGTGATTGGTTCCGTGCTGGCCTTTTTGGGGAAAAACTACGTACCGGTATCCTACTGGATTTCTTCAATATGGCAGGGGAAATCGGTGGCGGAGATCTGGAAGGGGGCTGTAGGTGCCCTTCCCAATGGCCACTGGTACCTGTCTCATTTAAATACGGGTGACGGGTTAACAGCCCTTGGGATCTCCCTTGGAGTTTTCCCTGTCATACCGGGATTGCTCCTGTGCGGGGCGGAACTCATCAAGGAAAGAGAAATTTTTTACGGTCTGCTGGCGATAGGTTGCGGATTGGTTGTTATAATAGGATTGTTGGGACTGGTGCCTGCTTCGTAGAATAAGCCGGGCATTCTTGGAATTGCTGTCAGGAGATTTTGGGTGTTTAAAGGAGGACGCCGTGGCTATTATTATCATATCAAGAGCGTCGTATAGTCATGGTAGCATGATTGCCGAAAAGGTTGCGAAAGAATTGGGCTACAGGTGCGTATCCAGGGAAGTAATCAGTCTGGCATCTCAGGAATATGGTGTCCCTGAAGCGTGGTTAAAAGATGCTATTGAAACCGGTCCGTCGCTGCTTGATCGCTTCAAATACGGGAAAAAGAAATACATAGCCTACATTCGGGCAGCACTGCTGGAGTACGCGGTCCAGGATAACCTTGTGTATCACGGACTTGCCGGGGCTTTCCTGTTAAAAGGTATTCCCAACATTTTAAGAGTGCTGGTTTCTGCTACCATGGAAGAACGTGTAAAAGAGATGATGAAGCGATTGAACGTTTCGGAAAAGGAAGCAAGGAAAGCTATCGAGAGGTTCGACAAAGAGCGCAAGAAATGGGCAATGTTTTTTCATGGCAGGGATCCGTGGGACATCAATGAATACGACATGGGGGTGGTGATCGGCAGGTTGAGCGTGGAAGACGCGGTTAATAAGATCCTCGATACCGTTAAGCTTCCTTCGTTCCAGATTACCAATGAAATCCGCAAGCTCCTACAGGATGAATACCTCGCGGCCAAGGTTAAATCTGACCTTATGAACTTCTATTCTGACGTGGAAGTCACTGCAGACAATGGCGTGGTCACCGTACATCTCAGGCGCAGCCTGAGACAGCAGGAAGCCATAACGGAGGATATCAGGGAAATTCTCATGGAAATGCCCGGGGTTAAAGAAGTACGCATAAACATAATCCCGGTTTACTGAAATACGCTGGTGGGAAAAGCATGCGGAAAGGCAACGGGGAGAACTGGTTCCCTTGCTTGGGGAGTTTATAGTGAGAGCTTGAAACCTGTAAGCGGCTCCTGTCCCGATAAGGACTGAAGGCGATATGAAACTGGTTCATAAGATAACGCTTGGAAATGCGCTGGGCATTGTCTGCATTATTCTTGTCGCAGTGTTTTCCTACCATGAGTTTGATCTTCTCCTGGCGAAGCTTCGGTTCGTTGAGATAGCGGACAGCCTGAACGCTTCCTTCCTTAAGATGAGGCTTTCGGAAAAAAATTACTTCCTGTACAAGGACAGGGAGGCTCTCAAGGAGATAAAAGAACAGTTGAAGGAGAGTTACTCTGTAATTCGGGGACTTCAAGCCAATATAATTCGTGCCATCGGCAAAGATAACTTCAGGGAGTTGAAGCGGGACCTGAACGAGTACGAAAAGGCACTGGAACTGGTTGAAAAGTTTGATTTGAAGGACCGGAGCCTGGAATCGAGGGCTAAAGCCATTCGTGAAGCGGGGAGAAGGTTGCGCCTTTTCTCCGAACGAATGATAAGAATAGAGCGGGAAAGTGTAAACAGTATTATCTCTGCTTCCAAGCGTACGCTCCTTACCTTTTTTGCCCTGGTAATTCTGGCCGCCATCACAAGTAGTTACATGTTCTTTTCAAGGATGTTCCGGAACTTGAGAAGAATTGAACGCACTGCCAATGCTATCTCTCGCGGAAACTTCGTAAAAATAGAAGGACCGATTCCGAATAATGAACTCGGTTCCGCAATGTCGGCGATTAACTCCATGTGCGAGGAACTTAAAACCAGGCACGAGCTGTTGATCCAGGCCAAGAAATTGTCTTCTCTGGGTATCCTGACCGCTGGAGTGGCCCATGAACTGGGTAATCCCCTCAATAACATTTCCATGGTTGCCCAGACCTTTATCGAGGTCTACGATTCGCTGTCAGATGAGGAAAAGATTGAGTACATGGAAACAATCCTCAAGGAAACGCAGCGAATAAAAGAGATTGTCCAGAACCTGCTCGATTTTTCAAGGCCTAAAAAAAGAGATTTCAGGGCTTCTGATATTAATAGGCTTCTCAGGCAAAGCCTTCGCCTTGTGAGAAACATGCTCCATGTATCGAAAATAAAGTCACGAGTGGAACTCCAGGAAGACATTCCGCTGGTCATGGTGGATGAAAACAAGATTCAGAGCGTCTTTGTAAACATTATAACCAACGCGATCCAGGCGATGTCTCCGGGGGGCACCCTTACGTTGAGATCGCGATTCGATGAGCAGGAAGATCCGGACAATGTTATAATTGAGATTGAGGACACCGGGAAGGGGATTCCTTCCGAGTTCATTTCGAACATCTTTGACCCTTTTTTCAGCACGAAGGGTACCGAAGGCACGGGCCTCGGTCTTTCTATCAGTTACGGGATAATAAAGAATCACAGGGGACAGATAGATGTAAAGAGCGAAGTCGGGGTGGGAACAACTTTCTTCATAAGATTACCGGCTTACAAGAAAGAGGAGGTAAGGGATGGCAAGTCCGAAAATAATGGTGATTGACGACGAAAACATTGTCGGTAAGATGCTCAAGGTTTCATTTCAAAGAGAAGGTTACACTGTTGAAACTTTCCTGCACGCCGAACCGGCCCTGCAACGGCTCTCGGAAGAAAAATTCGATATCGTTATCACCGATCTGAAAATGAAAGACATAGACGGGATGGAGGTATTGAAAAGGATAAAAAAAGAATCACCGGACACCAAGGTCATAATGATTACCGCATTCGCAAGCATGGATACCTCAATAGAGGCGTTCAGGGAAAAGGCGGACGACTTTTTTCCCAAGCCTATCAAAATTGATGAATTGAAAAGTCGGGTTAAAAAGCTTCTCGGGGACTGAGTGTGCTGAAATAACTAGATGTAAAGCATGTTTTTGCGCGCATTTCGCATGCACATCCCGCAGTGGAGATCGCCGCATGAACGGCGCGCCGCAATTGAAATGCCGGCGGTTTTAGCTTGCCGCTGCCGGGAAAGATTCATCATGCATGCGGAAACCTCGCTTTTTTCACCCGAGACCGTGACTCTTGTGCCAGAGATGCGGCCACTCGGAGCTTTCTGTAAATTTCCCCGAGCTCATTGACAGTTTTTCAAGAATTTTCTCGAGTAAACCGGTAATTTTGTCAACGCTGCTGACCTCAACCTTGTGTAAACGCAAAATCCCTATTATCTCTCCTTCTTTAACCTTCCCGTCAAATACCGGAAAGAGAAGCGCGTGTGAAATCTTCTGTTGCTTTTCTATCCTTTTAGGCTTCCCGGGACCATAAACATCAAGCGTGACACCAAGGGCATATATCATGCCGCATAGAGGTGACACGGCGGTACCGGGCTCTAGCACAAGATCCCTGATCTTAATCGATTCTACTTCACCTTTTTTTATTTCTTTGTTCTCCTCGGATACCAGGACCGCCCAATTGCCTTTTGAAGTACCCTCGTAATGGCCAAAAGGTTCGAGTTCCACTTCCTCCCGGCGTATTTCTCCGTTTTCCAGGTAAACGAGGTTCGCCTTCGCCCTGAATTTGACGGGTTTAAACGCTGGCTCATCCACCACAACATGGTGCAACGCCGCGACATTTAGCAGGTCTCCCTTTTTTATCTCGCCGTCCCTGACGGGCAGAAAAACCACTTTTGATATCTCCCGGGTGGTTTCAATCTTGCGCGGTTTCCCGTCACGAAAGATGTCCACGATATCCCCCAGGGCATTTCTCATGGTAAAAAGAGAATCAAGGACGGTATTCTTGGGAGCCTTGAAGCCAACGGTTTTGATTATCTTCAATTCTCCCTTCTTGACTTTCATGTTTTCTGCTGAAATTATGGGAATATACTCGTAGACCGAACTCTGAAAGAAGTAGGTGCTCTGGATATCGGTCTCTTCCCTGACAAGCTTCCCCTCTTTCCAGTACACCAGGGATGCCCTTTCGACCTCCTCGCGGGTTTCTCGGACATCCATGGCCCCCCCCAGTACCCCGGTATTAACAAAGTACACCAGGAGTACGCCGAGAAGGTCCCCTTTCTTTACCTTTCCGTCAAAAACCGGGAGAAAAACCAGCTTGTCGAACTCCTTTTCTTCCCCGATTTTTGTCGGTTCTCCGAGAGGAAAGAACGAGAGAAAGGCTCCCAGTCCGTTTCTCATTATCTTAAGCGGTGAGCACATCGTGTTCCTGGGAAGTTTTATCTTTTTGATGCTGATGATCTCGGGAATGCCGGATTTGACTTCCTTATCCTCTTCGGCGATTACCGGCTTCCACAAGGCCATGGGATTGATAGTGTACTGAAATGGCTTGATGGTAACTTCCGTTTTAAGCAGCCGGTCGTACTCGTCGTCTTCCCAGTAAACCATGTAACCGCTTTGACCCTTCATCATGTCCTCCTCTCTGATAGAAAAGGTTATCAGACTACGGTGCTAAATGATATCACGATAACCCCACGATGCAAGAATTTTTTGCATAAGTATAATAATTAACTGTAATTATAATATAATGGTGGTATCTTCCACCTGAAGCAGGCTTCTGTGTGTCCTGTCTTGCCATTCATACTGTAACCTTTTTCCCTGTCCAGGTTCCCCTGTGATCCTGAGAAGTGGCATTCTGAAAGGATTCCGGGTTTTAATCGGTGTGTAAACGGCAGGCATAATTGATCCCCCCTTTGGTGGATGTATTTCCCACTTGATACATTGATTGGAAGGTTGCGCTGTGATGGCAACGATGGGCGCCCTGGGCAATCGCTGTTGCCAACCATACCGGGTCAGCCTTCTTTTTTTCCTTTCCAGCACTTCCTTTCACCTATAATTTCCCCATGAACCTTTTATTGCGTGAGCCATGTGGATTACCCTGCCAAGTAAAGCTGCCTTTAATGTTTTATCCCTGAAAACCTGTACCCGGTTACCAAAATCCAAATTACTCGTGATTATTACGGTTCTTTTCTAGTGGCGCTCTGCCAAACTGTAAGATATTTCGACACCTGTTTTGCGTGATTTTCCCGCACTATTTTACCACCCCTGCTCTTGCTCTAATTGACGTTTCACATGTTATTTCAAATGGATATGCTGGTGTCTAGAGTAAGCGGGGCCATCTGCGCAAAAAAAAGAACTGTCGAATAACTTTACGGAAATGGGATTGGTAGGAGGTCTTTCTGATGGAAAGTTGAATGAAATCGATGTGTTATATCTATGGCATCAAAGTTGCAAAGATGGAGATGCAA
>JALXAI010000081.1 GCA_026992215.1 Desulfobacterales bacterium
GGGACATAGAAACAAAGTCCAACGAGGTAGCAGAAATACTAAAAGACATCAAGGACCAGTGGCAGTACATTTTTGAGAACCACGGCACCAAGATCATGGCGTCCATAAAGGAGATAAAGACCCTCGACCATTCAATATTTCTGCACGACCTGGAACAAACCCTTAACAACAATACTAGGTTCATCTGGACTCTGGACGCAAACAAGTGTCAGTACGGTCGATGGTTGAACGAGTATAAGCCTGCAAACGAGGAAGAAGAACAGATATACCGCGAGCTTAAGGAACTTCACGATACCATCCATGAAGGGGCAAAAGAGGTTATCAAGCTCTACGAGGCAAAGAATATTCCGGAAGCGCGAAAGGTGCTGGAAGAAAAGGTGAGAGTTCCAACCGAGAAATTTAACGAGCTTTTTTCTCAGCTTTCATCGGGTATTTCGCTTATCGGTGAGACCATCGGCTTTGCAATTGTAGCAAACAAAAAGATCGTCGGGGCAGTGGAGACCCTTGAAAAATACATAAATAAAGTAAGGAAGATCGTGGACAATATCACCAATGTGGCAATCCAGACCAATATGCTGGCCGTAAACGGCAACATAGAGGCTGCACGCGCCGGTGAATTCGGGCGAGGTTTCTCGGTGGTAGCAGGTGATATCAGGTCTCTTGCCAATGAATCGGCTGAGAACGCCGAAAAGATGAAGGTTATCCTCGACGAAATGAGCGACCAAATAAGGTACGCTCAACAGGAACTGGGCAATATCACTCTCATGATCCAGGCTCAAATTGATAAGACCAACACCGCCATTGCGGCATTGAATCCCATGCTGAACCTGATGGCCGGAGCTATGAGATTGAGAAAGGTTGCCCAGGATTACACCGTTGAAGGCGTTGAGGCTGTAGACGAGGTAAACAAGGCCATCAAGATCAGCAACGAGGCGGTTGCCAAGGCAAACGAGATGGTAAAACAGGCCGCGATAGCTGCCAGTGAACAACTCAAAGGACTGAAGGAAATAGCGGTGACTGCTGAAGAAATCGCGTCTCTTTCCGACGAGATGCAGAACATGTAACCAGCAGAGACAGGAAAGCCGGAGTGAAGCTATGGGTGCTAGTAACACGGTGAAAAAGAAAAGCGGAACCAGGAATATGAACGCCGATGAAAAGCAACTTGTGGTCTTTAAGCTGCAGGACGAAGAGTTCGGCGTAAACATAGAAAAAGTTCGGGAAATTGTCAGGGTGCCGGAGATTACCCAGCTGCCGAGAGCCCCGGAATTTCTCTGGGGAATATCGAATCTTCGCGGAGACATAATGCCAATAATTGATACCAGGAAACGCTTTTCAATGCCGGAAGCGGAAATTTCCGAAAGAGCACGGGTGCTGGTGGTGGATCTTGACGGGGTAAGCAGCGGTCTCGTGGTGGACGAGGTTAACGAGGTGATGAGAATCCCCAGAAACTCCATTGACAATCCTCCCGATGCCATAAAAGGGGTGGATAAACATTTCCTGGAAGGAGTGGTTAAGGTCGACGGTGGCAAACGCATAATCATGACCCTGAATCTCCAGGAAATTCTTTGTGCCGGTGAGCAGAAAAAAAAATCATCGTCCACTAGATACAGGGGAAACACCGCTACGAAGGATGCCAGCGAGGTTATTGAAGAGGAGCAGCTTATCACTCTCAAGGTAAGCAACGAGGAATACGGCTTTTTTATATCCAAGGTAAGGGAAATCCTGAGATTCACTGAAGTTACCAGGGTTCCGAATACGCCTCCTCACGTGAAAGGCATAATCACTGTCAGAAATAACCTTCTTCCAATAGTCGACATGCGCACCGTCCTTGGGAAGCAAGACTGGAGCAAGGAACTCTCGGAAATCTTCAATTCGAAGATGAAAAAGTGCCCCGTGTGGGAAAACGGCATTGAGAAGTACCTCGAAACGCAAACCGGATCCCTGGATGTTATTTCTGCCGAAGACTGCGAATTCGGCAGGTGGCTCGAGTCTCCCGACGAACTCCCCGGCATCATGATAGATTCTCTCAAAGAAATAAAGGCGGTTCATGAAGACCTTCACAAGGGCACAAAGATCATTGCCGATCTTATCAGCGTTTCTCCGGCTGAAGCGAGGAGATACTACGAGGAATATCTCCAGGCTGTCAGGGCCAACCTTGACAGGTCACTGAAGAAGTTTGCCTCCGCTCTTGAAAACATTCTGAAAGAAGAGCAACGAATCCTGGTTATTGAAACGGGGGGAGTAACCCTCGGGATGCTCGTGGATCACGTCAACGAAGTCATACGTGTGCCCATGAAAATCATCGAAGACGTGGCCACAGTCGGAACGACCACCAGCAGGGATCTGCACGGGGTGGCAAAACTGGAGAACGGAAAGCGACTCATAATGATCCTTGATGAGACAGCCCTGATTTCTGCGGA
>JALXAI010000082.1 GCA_026992215.1 Desulfobacterales bacterium
GCCGCTTGACATCCACGGACATCTCTTCAAGCCTGTCTGCAATGACCATGGCGTAAGACGGCGTTGAAACCAGCACGGTGGTTCGATAGTCCTGCATTATCCTGATCTGCCTGTCCGTTCTGCCCACCGACGTGGGTAGCACCGAAGCACCTATTCGTTCCGCACCGTAGTGTATTCCGAGCCCTCCCGTGAGAAGACCGTAGTGGAACGTTACCTGTATAACGTCGTCGGCGGTCACTCCCGCAGCGCTCAATACCCTTGCCACCAGTTCGCTCCAGATTTTCAAATCGAGCCGGGTGTATCCCACGACGCTCGGTTTTTCAGTGGTACCGGAAGAGGAATGCACCCGCACCACCTCCCTGAGAGGGACGGCAAACATTTCATACGGGTAGCTGTCGCTAAGATCCTTCCTGGTAGTAAAGGGGAGCTTCTGCAAGTCGGAAAGATCTTCCAGGTCATCTTCGGGGAAAAAACCAAGGGCATCAAAACGCTTCTTGTAGAAGGCCACGTTTTTGTAAACCCTGTTCAAAGTGGCCTGAAGACGCTCCAGCTGGAGCTGATCCAATATGTCCCTTGATATGCATTCGTGTTTCTCGTTCCATATTGGCATATCTTGTACCTTTCCTGATTTCGGAAGACGCTACTCCTCCCAGACTTCCCTGTAGCCCTTGCCCAGGTAGGCTCTCTGTATTTCCCTGTGATTAAGCAAGTAGTCCGTGTCGCCTTCCAGGATTATCTTTCCGGTCTCAAGTACGTAACCCCTATCGGCGATCTGCAGGGCCGCCCTCGCATTTTGCTCCACCAGCAGAATAGTGCGCCCTTCTCTTCTCAGCCCTACAATGACTTTAAAAATCTCTTTTGTCAATATTGGCGAAAGTCCCATGGAAGGTTCATCAAAGATCAAAAGTTTCGGATGCGCCATGAGAGCCCTGCAAATAGCCAGAATTTGCTGTTCCCCTCCACTCAAAGTTCCGGCAAGCTGGTTCATTCTTTCCTTAAGTATGGGGAACCTGGACGCCAGCCTGGCAATATCACCCTTTATCTCTTCTTTGTCTTTCCTCCTCGTAAACGCTCCCATTTCCAGGTTGGCCTGCACGCTCAGGGTACTGAACACCATCCTTCCTTCCGGAACCAGCGAAATACCCCTTCTGACAATAACTTCCGCGGGCAGGTTGGTGATATCTTCGCCAAGGAATTGTACGGATCCTTTCCGGGCTTTAACCAGCCCGCAGATGGTTTTCAGCAACGTGGTTTTCCCGGCTCCATTGGCACCGATAAGGGTGACGATTTCTCCTTCTTTCACGTGAAGGGAAATACCTTTCAGGGCATGGATGCTATCGTAGTATGTATGTACACTTTTAAGAAATAACATGGTTCAAGTATTCGCCAGAGATTTCACCGCAATTCTTGCCCACGGCAACAAATCACAAATCGGAATAGTCTATGTCCTCGCCCAGATAAGCATTAATTACGTCGGGATTTGACTTGATGGACTTAGGGTCACCTTCGGCAAGCTTCTCCCCGAAATTTATAACCAGGATTTCATCCGAAATATCCATCACCAGGTTCATATCATGTTCCACCAGCAGTACCGTGATCCCGGAGTCCCTGATCTCTTTAATCAGCTCCGCCAGCCTTTCCGTCTCCCTGGTATTCAAGCCTCCCGCGGGTTCGTCAAGAAGGACGATTTTCGGCTCGGTTGCCAGGGCACGGGCTATTTCAAGCATTCGCTGGTCACCCAGCGGCAGTTCCCCGGCTCCTTTTTCCGCCTGACCTTCAAGCCCCACGAACTCTAGGAAACTCCAGGCCTTTTCTTCCATTTCTTTTTCTTCCCTGCGCATCGACCCGGTGCGGAAACCGGCTTCCAGCATCTCGCATTTGCTCCTGCAGTGGCGACCCACAAGCACATTTTCAAGCACCGTCATCTCGGGGAAAATCGCGACATTCTGAAAGGTTCTGGATATCCCTGCCCTGGCTCTTTTGTGCGGAGGGTACTTCATAATAGAAGTGCCGTTTAGCTTAATTTCTCCGCCGTCTGCCTTTAATACTCCGGAAATACAGTTAAAAAGCGTTGTCTTGCCGGCTCCGTTGGGACCAATGATGGCCTTGATTTGACCGGGTTGCACCCCGAACGTAATATCATTCAGGGCCTTAATCCCACCGAAGTGTTTCGTTATTCCTGTCGCTTCGAGCAAAGAAACCATAGCTAACGTGCATTTGTCCGCTTGGATTTTATTATTTCGGGCAAACTGACTATGCCGCCAGGCAAAAACATCGTAATCAGGAGCAAGATTAACCCGTAAACAAGCACATCAAAGTGCTTGAAAGCCGTGAGCCATTCGTTGCCGAGGTACGTGAGTATGACGGTTCCGATGATCGCGCCCCACACGCTGTTCATTCCGCCCACGATTACCATC
>JALXAI010000083.1 GCA_026992215.1 Desulfobacterales bacterium
AAGTGTCACAATTGTTACATAAAATCAACCCATAAATTTATTCCGCTTATCAGGCTGGTACTGATTTTTTCTTTCCAACGCAAGTTCACCTAATAGGACAAGAGGTTTAGTGTTGATAATATATTGATATTTATCTGAAACTACTCCATTTAAAGACCTTTTTTGTTGTGACTACACGGTCTTTTTTTTGAGAGGGAAAACCTTTGGCAAGCCAACCGGGATGGTCTCAAGAAGGGATTTTGTTTTTCAGGTGGCAGAAGGCACCTTAAAGCACTGCCCTTTTCTGTTGACCATTACCTTTATCGAAGAGATCTGCGACAGGCACGTTATTCCTTCAGGTATGGCTATATTCAGGTTTTCCTTATATGCTTGATTCCTGCATACAACACCAGGAAACGGCATGTTCGTCGTAAAAGTTCAGGCCGTACATAGAGTACCCGGGGTGAGCTTCCGACACGAGATAGCCGGGTTGGTTACCTGTACCCCGGTGTAGTTGGAATTTATCTGCCGGATGTGGGGAATAGTGTGGGGAATAATTTTTGAGAAGGCAAAAAAGAACGGGTTGCGATTTAACGTAACCCCATGATTTGACAGGAGAGGGCGGCGTGGGAATCGAACCCACGACCTTTGGTTCCGGAGACCAATGCTCTATCCACTGAGCTAGCCGCCCTATTAGAGAATAATTATAGCAGATATGGGCAAAAGGTTAAGAAAAATTGAGTTCAGAGAATGCTTTTGGAAAGAATCTATTATCATGAGGCCTGCGTCAAGGTCAAAGTAGAAATATTCAGGATGATTGAGGGATTATATCTTTCAAATAGCCTTTTTGTGTTACGAGAGCAAAACACGGAATGCCAGAGTGTTTTGAGCATTTCTCTTGCGAGATAAAATGTTTTAGAATACTTATTTGAAGACATGTAACATTTTTGCGGGTCATAATTTCGATCTTAATCCCGGTAGTCCAGCGCTCGAAAATGATGAAAAGAAGTCACTTTGAGCGAGGAAGATTGGTTGAGAAAGTTGAAATGGTTGAGAAGGTTGAAGTGCTTGAAGGAGGTTTACGCCGCCCTGAGCCTGCGCCGCCCTGAGCCCGTCGAAGGGTCGAAGGGTCGAAGGGCGGTGTCCTGAGCTTGTCGAAGGGATGTTTATTTTCGATTCCGTCGTTTTTCTGTCCCCTTGTTCCCTGTCCCTTGCGACTTGAATCGGGGACGGGGCGGGGATCCCAGGTTCCTGAACCAGGCTGGAAAAAACAGGATTGAGAGCACAATGAAACGAAAACCATCGTTTGCGACAGCAATTTTCACATAAACGATTAACGTATAACTGATAACTCATCTAAACCTTTCGGTAGCGGCCTGGCTGCCTTGGTTCTAAGGTTTTATAAGGTGACGGAAGTGATGGAAAACAGTCTGAAGAAACCCCTGATACCTGAAAGGGTGCTAATGGTGGGAGAGGGAAAGATTCCCGGAGATGTTCTTGAAAAGGTCAAGGATGAGCACCTAAAGATATTTTTGCGAGAAGAGGATCCCGAGCTTTGGCCCCGGGAAATAAGGCATCTGGCCAGGTATCTTCCAGAAGAAGAGCAGCTTAGGTGGAAAATATTCAGAGCCCTTTCAAGGCACAGGAAAATCATCGATGGGGCTCTTAAAAAATGGCTATCAGCTGTCGAAAAAGAAATATCGGATGCCTGTTCGGGAACCGGGGCTTCTCCGTCAGATGTCAGGGAGCTTGTAGCAGATTATTTGAAAGAGTTGGTTTCAGAAGTCGACTTTTTATCTGGAGAAGACTAGATTAGTGAAATCGGATACTACCCCATGTCCCTCCTGTAACGAGTAAGAACGCCCAAGGGGATGATGGTCTTTTTGTCCCTGAGCCCATCTTTTTTAACCCGTTGTTAAATTGAGGATTATTCCGAGAAAAGAAATGTAGACATTACTTTAAATGCGTCCGGTTCAATCGTCTTTTTAATATTATTCACAAACAGGCTTGTTGTCCTGATGTTAAATGAGAAATTTCACAAGCATCTCTTTTGTCAACCCCGTCTCTTTTTCCTCCGGTTGCTTTGAATATATTGTAAGTGCTGGATTTTTGGCATTTGCGTCGCCGCTTTTTCTCGTCCCGTTGCCGAAAAATACCCTTGACAGTCCCGGGGCTTTGTTCTAAAAATTACATTCTGTAGTAGAGTAGGTGCTAATTACGACGACAAGGGGGGATAATACCACGCGATTAGAGAATATTCGGGTAAGAAAGAAGGTGAATACCACGTTTTCGGGACAACCTGAAGATTCAAATTTGTTTTTTAACTTTTTGAACAGCCTTGAAGTTTAGCGAGGCTTTACAGGTCAGGGGATTAAATGAGAGGCCTAGCAAACATAAGGAAAGGAGAGTAGTTATGGCTGAAATAGGACATGGTGGCAAAGAAATTGTCGAAAGAATTTTGAGCCCCGGCGAAGCTGCGGAAAAAATAAAGGGGCTCACCCAGGTGCCGATAAGGGCACAGATTGCAAACGAGGTTATAGGGCTTGCATACGGGTTTTTCTGCCCGCTCGAGGGGTTCATGGGGAAAGCCGATGTTGATTCTGTGTGCAAGAACATGAGGCTGGCTAATGGCGCAGTCTGGAGCATTCCCATCCTTTTTGATCTTTCGGAAGCTGAAATCTCTGACTATGGAATTAAGGAGGGAGACTCCATTGTTTTGACGTATCAGGGAAACCCGATGGCACTGTTTGAAGTGGAAGAGATTTTCGAATACGACAAAAAAGAGATGTGCCAGGCCACTTTCGGCACTACCGAGGAAAGGCATCCGGGTTGTGCGAGAACATACGAGTACAAGGACAAGTTTTTGGGAGGCAAAATTACCCTGTTAACGGAACCCAAAATTAATCCTCCCTTCGATCCGTATTTCCTGCCTCCTCTTAAAATGAGAAAAGCCATCAAGGAAAAAGGCTGGGAACGGACGGTAGTCCACCAGACCAGAAACGTGCCCCATACCGGCCATGAGTGGCTTATGAAGGGTGCCTGGCTGCAAACCTACGGTGAGCTGCCGATCGAAAAGCCCCTTGTCGGTGTTATCGTCAATGCCATAATAGGTGCAAAAAGAAAAGGTGACTACATTGACGAGGCAATAATTCTGACCCACGACGAGCTCAGAAAAGCCGGGTACTTTGGCGATCACAATCATCTTACATCTCTGACCTTTTGGGATATGCGTTATGCCGGCCCCAAGGAAGCCATTTTCCATGCCGCGCTGAGAACTAACCTGGGCATTACCCATCACATGTACGGTCGAGACCACGCTGGCGTGGGGGATTATTACGGTACGTATGAAGCGCACCACTTGCTCGCAAGCGTTAAAGATGATCTGAAAATTACACCCGTTTATTCCATGAACTGGCTGTATTGCCCGCACTGCGGTGAGGTAACATCCGAAGGGCTTTGCAATCACCGGGACGAGTGGCAGAAATTTAGCGGTACCTTGATCAGAAGTATCGTCATGGATGGTGTAAAACCGCCGAGACTTATTTTCAGGCCGGAAGTCTTTGACCTGGTGATGGAATGTGCTGAGAAATATGGCTTCGGATCACCGTTTGTGACAGACGAATACCTTGAAAAGAGAACACCCGTTTTTACGATTCCGCCATTGAGCGCTTAATCGAGAGGAGGTAAGGGTATGGCTGAAGAAAAATATCCCATAAATATCTGGATCAATGAGGAAAGATACCAAAAATTGCAGGAAGCCGGTCTGGCGGACATGTGCGAAGAGATGTTGGCCGGTCTGAAAGTGTTGCGGGTATATGCTAACGAGGAACAAAAAGACAAGATATTAAAGGTTTTCCCGACGGCCAAGTTTGATGCTTCCACCACCAAGAGTATCGAGCTTCTGCCAAGGGAAGTTAAAGATAAGATCTTTGACAAGATCGTTGAAAAAAGAAGCGTGGATATCTTGGATGAATTCTTGGCCGACTACTAGGTCGAGCCTCTGAAAACTCTTTAGCGCGTCTTTGAAGGGGAGGGCCATGGTTCTCCCCTTTTCTCCTTCTTTTCACTCGAATGCCTTTGAACGAGTTTAGGGTTCTCCTCCCGTTTTTGCCCGGGGATAAAATATAAGGAATTTCTTGATTTTAAGCGTACCTTGCGTAGTATAATCTAGAACTGCGGGGCAACAACCGGGATTTGCGGTAAAAGCTCGTTTTAAAACCGCAAAGGATCCGGGTTAAATGGCCGAATGGGATTTAGAAGGGCAAGCGAAGTCCTCGGGAAAAGTTTGTCATTTCTCCGATCGTCGCGGGTTGATTGCGGAAATGTGCTATGTTGCCCTGGGAGAACAGCCGGTTTTTTACTTGAAATTTAAGACACGAAAGTTAAAAACCCGGCTCGGGATTGTAGTCAGTCTCTCGCGGGGCGAAGACCTGTCCCTGGCGGAAACAAGCGGTGGAATCCCGGTACAGAAGCTGTGACCCTTAAAGATGCCACGTGTCTCAAGGAAAATATTCTGAAGAGGTTGATTGCCTTTTTCAGGCGGTATCTGTTATTTTTTTATTTCCGTTGTGTTATGATGCATTACCGGGCACAAGAAATTAGAAATGCTTTCGGCCGTAAGGCAATTGCCTTTCGTCGCTGTTGCCTGGCTACTGCTTTATAAGCTGACGATTTTCTTCCGGTAGTTTATGTGATTTTTGCGAGCAAAGGACCAAAAATAAAGGGACATGGTGATAAGAAGAGAAAAAACAATAAAGCGAAAAAAGGGCGCAAAAGAAGAAAAACTCGTCATTCCTTCCGAGTTACCGCTCATGCCGGTTCGGGATGTGGTGGTGTCTCCTTCCATGATTCTTCCCCTCTTCGTGGGCAGGGAACGTTCGATATTGGCCATTGAAGAGGCAAACAAGAACAACAGGATGGTATTTTTGGTGGCCCAGAAGCAGGTTACGAAGCGCAATCCCGAGCCTGAAGACATGTATGAAGTGGGTACGGTTGCGGTAATAATGCGCTTTTTGAGGTTGCCGGACAATCGTATCAAGATCCTTGTTCAGGGAATAAGCAAGGCTCGTGTGGTGGAATTTCTTCAGAGCGAACCTTTCTACAGGGTGCGCGTTGAGCCCATTGCTGAGCCCAAGATTACCGAAGTAAGCATCGAAATGGAAGCGTTGATGCGCAACGTGAAAGAACAGAGTGAGAAGATTCTTTCTTTGCGCGGCCTGTTGTCTCCGGATGTGATCAAGGTTCTGGGCGGAGTGGAAGATCCCATTCGCCTTGCGGACCTCGTGGTTGCAAATCTGCGCCTCAAGGTCAAGGAAGCCCAGGAGATCCACGAGATAAATGATCCGATTCGGCGCCTGCAGAAGGTAAACGAGTATCTCACCAGGGAGCTTCAGCTTTCCACTGTTCAGGCAAAGATTCAGTCCGAGGCCAAGGAAGAGATGACGAGAACCCAGCGCGAATATTACCTGCGGGAGCAGCTCCGCGCTATAAAACGTGAACTTGGGGAGCTCGAGGATAAGGACGACGAAATAGAAGAATTCCATAAAAAGATCGTGAAGGCCAGGATGCCTGCCTACGCGGAAAAAGAAGCTCTAAAACAGCTTAACAGGTTGGAGCAGATGCATCCGGACGCGGCGGAAGCATCTCTCATAAGGGGGTATCTTGAGTGGCTGGTGGAACTCCCCTGGAGGAAAAGCACAAGAGATCGTCTTGACTTGAAGGCTGCTCAGAGGGTTCTTGATGAAGACCATTACGATCTGAAAGAGGTAAAGGAGCGAATTCTCGAATACCTGGGTGTGAGAAAGCTGAATAAAAAGATGAAAGGCCCCATTCTTTGTTTCGTGGGTCCGCCGGGAGTGGGCAAAACGTCCCTGGGCAAATCAATTGCCAGGGCGATGGGACGACGATTTACTAGGATATCCCTTGGAGGATTAAAGGATGAAGCGGAAATCAGGGGACACAGGCGGACCTATATCGGGGCGTTGCCGGGGAGGATTATCCAGGGGATCAAAAATGCCGGCTCAAACAATCCGGTGTTCATGATGGACGAAATCGACAAGATCGGTACCGATTTCAGGGGTGATCCGTCGGCTTCCTTGCTGGAAGTCCTGGATCCCGAGCAAAATGTTGCTTTCAGTGACCATTACCTGAACGTGCCTTTCGACCTTTCCAGGGTGATGTTTATTGCTACCGCGAACCTGGTGGAACCTATCCCGCCCGCGTTGAGGGACAGGATGGAAATAATTCGGATATCGGGGTACACGGAAGAAGAAAAACTCAAAATTGCCTTTCGATACCTGTTGCCCCGCCAGGTAAAGGAGCATGGTTTGGCGCCCGATCAGGTAAAAATTTCAAGATCCGCGATTCTGAAGATCATAACCGATTACACCAGGGAATCGGGATTGAGGAACCTTGAGAGAGAAATAGGGAAGTTGTGTCGGAAGATTGCGAGAAGAGTTGCCGAGGGACAGAAAGGCACCTTCAGGATAACGGTAAATAACCTGCAACGTTATCTTGGTCCCGCTCGATACCTGACGGACGTGCAGCTTAAGGGCGACAGGGTAGGGGTTGTCACAGGGGTTGCGTATACGGAGTACGGTGGCGAAATTTTAAAGGTTGAAGCAACGGTGGTTAAGGGTAAAGGCGCGTTGACGCTTACGGGGCAGCTGGGTGAGGTGATGAAGGAATCCGCGCAGGCTGCCATGACGTACACTAGAAGCAGGGCCGAGTATTTGCACCTTGATGACGATTTTTACCAGAAACATGATATTCATATACATGTTCCGGCCGGGGCCATTCCGAAAGACGGGCCTTCAGCGGGAGTGACCATCACGGCCGCGTTGATTTCGGCTCTGACAAATATGCCGGCCAGAAGCGATGTGGCGATGACGGGAGAGATTACTCTGAGCGGTGAAGTGCTTCCCATAGGAGGGCTTAAAGAAAAGGCTCTTGCCGCGGTAAGGGCGCGGATACCAACCCTGATAATACCCATGGAAAACAGGCGCGACCTGGAACAAATGCCCCGGTACGTGAGGAGAAAGCTGGAATTTATCCCTGTTGAACACATGGACGAAATATTACCCCTGGTATTCAGGAACAAGGATATGAAGAATCTGGAGAAACACTGAGGTATGGTTTAATAGCAGGTATTAGTAGAAACTAATGAAGGATTGAGACGATGGGCATAGCGTATTTCGATTGTTTTTCGGGCATAAGCGGAGACATGATTGTGGGGGCTTTACTGGATCTGGGAGTAGATGAGGAGTTTTTACACTCGCAAATCCAGAAGGTACCCATATCAGGTTACTGCCTGGAAATTGAAAGACAATCACGTGGCACCATAAGTGGAACCAGGTTCAAGGTTGTTTTGAAATCCCTGGAAGATTCGCCTAAAACTTACAGTGAGATTAAGGAAATCATAGGGAACAGCGACCTCGAGGATGATATCAAGGAGAAGTCCCTGGCCATTTTCCACCGGCTTGCTCTTGCGGAAGCGAGCGTGCACAGGGAAGATCTCGGTGATGTGCATTTCCACGAGGTGGGAGCGGTTGATGCCATCGTGGATATCGTATGCAGCGTGGCCGGTCTGAAGTTTCTGAATGTAGATGCTATATTTGGTTCAAGGATCCCTCTGGGCAGCGGGTTTACCACGTGTGAACACGGCACCATCCCCATCCCGGCTCCGGCCACCCTGATGCTTCTGGAAAACGTACCCGTATTTGACAGCGGGCAGCGACGGGAAATGGTTACTCCAACCGGGGCGGCCATTCTTACCACCCTTGCCCACAGCATAGGCAAGATGCCCAACATGAAACCAAAAGCAGTGGGATACGGCGTGGGAGAAAACCCCACGACCAACCCTCCAAACCTGCTCAGAGTAATCCTTGGCTACGATGAAGAAATGTACCATCGAGAAGTCCTGACAATGTATGAAACAAACGTTGATGATATGAACCCGCAATTCGTCGACTACCTTCTTGAGTGTCTCAAGGAAGCGGGCGCGCTGGATGTAAATGTGATTTCGGTTCAAATGAAAAAAAACAGGCCGGGAATGCTGCTCAGAATCCTGTTGCCCCCGGAGGCAAGGGGTCGAGTGGAAGAGGTTCTTTTCAGGGAAACCACGACTCTTGGTATTCGCTCTTTTGAAGTGGACAGGGTTAGCCTGAGGCGCGAGTATATTGACGTAAATACCAGGTATGGGATATTCAAGGTGAAAGTTG
>JALXAI010000084.1 GCA_026992215.1 Desulfobacterales bacterium
AACGGCGAAGTTATACGTGGGCATCCCGTCAGTTCTCTGTATCACGAGATCATCCAGTTCGCTGTTATCAAATTCAATGTTGCCCTTTATAACATCGTGTACCACGGTTGTTCCCACGTCCGGCGCCAGGAACCTCACCACGCGATCAGGGCCGGGTCCAAGGTTTCGTGTTCTGCATTTGCCATCGTATTTCGGCTTTTTCCCTGCCGCCATGGCCTCTTTTCTCTTTTTTTCAACCTCTTCCGGCGGACAGTCACAGTAGTATGCCAGTCCTTTGTCAATGAGCGTTTCGATGTACTTTTTGTAAATATCGAGCCTTTTGCTCTGAAAGTACGGTCCCTCGTCCCAGTCCATCCCCAGCCATTCCATGCTTTCTATTATCGCACGGGTGTACTCCTCGGCCGAGCGGGCGACGTCCGTATCTTCAATGCGAAGAATGAATTTTCCTCCGTGATGACGGGCGAAAAGCCAGTTAAAAAGGGCGGTTCTTGCTCCGCCTATGTGCAGGGTCCCGGTTGGACTTGGAGAAAAGCGCGTAACAACATTTTTCATTTTAGTCTTGGTTACCTCCTTGAAAATTGTGTAACTTCACATAGCACATGAGCATACAGGAAACAAGTAATTAGCCATTCTCAGGTTTTCCCATCCCGATTGACAAAAAGCAATATCCGTGAGAAAGTTTATTAAGATGATAGTGTTTCCTTCGCCTCTTCTTGGCGGAGGACGGGACTTTTTGCCCTCGATTCTTTTTAGGAAAGGAGTACAACATGGATTTCTTGCCAGAAGGAGCAGCTACACTAATCGGTAGCCTTCCCCACCAGGACAGAGATCTTGCTCTTGAACTTGTTTTCAAATTTTGTCCCGAAATTCCTTCGTGGCCTCAACTTGTTAAGTACAGGGAGGAACAGATGATTCCCCAGTTCTGCCAGAATCTTCCGGGTTTGAAAGAAATTGATGGGACTTTGATAATTGACTCGGAAACGCCAGATTTCGAAGCCGGGTTTCTGTCGTTTTTCGAAGACTATCTCATGGTAACGGAAGGTGGTTCATCTCTGGCAGAAAGCAGGTTCGCGTTGTCGGAAAAAAGCGGAAGGACTTTCAGGGCGTTTGTTGAAAAACTCAAACAGGAACGCCCCGATTCGCTCGTGGCGGTGAAAGGTCAAATCACGGGGCCTTTCACAATGCTTACAAGCATAGTTGACCAGCAAAAAAGGTATGTCCTTTACGACGACAGGATCAGTGACATGGTGGTTAAGAGCCTGAGTCTTCAGGCACGCTGGCAGGCGGAAGTCCTTTCCGGGTTCGGAGTCCCGGTAATAATTTTCCTGGACGAACCGGCTCTTTCGGGATTCGGATCATCCGCATTCATTAGTGTTTCTGCCGAGAGGATACACGAGATAATAAACGAGGTGGCGGAGCAGATTCACCAGGCGAACGGTCTTGTCGGAACACACGTGTGCGCGAACACGGACTGGAATCTTATCTTCGACTCGGAAGTGGATGTGCTTAACTTTGACGCTTACGCTTACTTTGACAGGTTCGCCCTTTACAGGGAAAGGTTTCATTCATTCATAAAAGACGGGAAAACAGTGGCATGGGGCATAGTACCAACCATGAACCCGGCTGACATTGAAAAGGAGTCAGTGGAATCGCTGACGAGGCGGTGGATGAACGAAATCGAAAACATGATGAATTCCGGTGTTGATTTTCCGTCCGTTCTGGAGCACTCGATAATTACGCCGAGCTGCGGGTGCGGATCATTGCCCGAAAATCTTGCGGAAAAAGTTCTGGAACTAAACCTTCAAGTGTCAAAAAAGATAAGAGAAGAGGTGGGGTAATGCCGGGCGCGGCCATGAGTAGATCTTTTTTAGTGCAAAAAATACCTTATAAAATCGGCGTTTTTTCGTGCCTGAAATTTCGCTGCTCCAGATGCGAATGAATTTACGGAAAGTCTCACCTGTGCCCTTGTTTTGGTAAGGCTGAAGTGAGTTTTCCCGCGGAATTCCGGTTCCCGTGATAACTTCGCTGGTGGTTCCTTACTGCATAACATGTATATGGGCACTGCCTGGCAAAAATAACGTCAGCCGGAAGAACTTCAGTTGAGACCCGGAAGGGTACACTGTTCAAGGTTTTTCAGGATGTTTTCCCGGACAAGCTTTATTGATTCGTAACCGGTTTCTTGAAAAACCACGAACACGTCTTTCTTTTCCGATATGATATCGCAAGCCATCTTTGCAATCTTCCTGCCTGTATCTTGGGCGATCTTTTTGCCGGTGTGTTCCTCGAGAACAACGTAACAGTATACGAAAGAAGCATTCGTGGGCCGGTTTTCATTTTCCCCTGAACTCATAACCTGGGCCACCGTAACATCTTTTCCCCGGAGACCGTCCCGCATGATCTTTGTGAAA
>JALXAI010000085.1 GCA_026992215.1 Desulfobacterales bacterium
GGCGCCGGACGTGGGAACAACCGTGGTACACGATGTTATAAAGGGCAACATTGAATTTGATAACAGCGAACTGGATGATCTCGTGATACAGAGAACTGACGGGATGCCCACGTATAACTTCGCCGTTGTGGTGGATGATTTGACGATGGGAATAACTCACGTGATAAGAGGTGACGACCACGTTAATAACACACCTCGCCAGATCCTCATCTACGAGGCGCTGGGGGCAAATCCACCCGTTTTCGCCCACGTTCCCATGATACTCGGGCAGGATCGAACCCGTTTAAGCAAGCGCCACGGAGCAACTTCGGTGCTGGCTTACCGGGACGCCGGCTACCTGCCGGAAGCCTTGGTAAATTACCTCGTTCGCCTCGGATGGTCTTACGGAGACCAGGAGATATTTAGCAAGGAGGAACTTATAGAGAAGTTCAACCTCGAAAACATAGGAAAATCCGCGAGTATCTTCGACCCCGAAAAGCTGTTGTGGTTAAACAGCCACTACATAAAGGAGTATGATCCTGAAAGGCTGGCAGAACTGTTGATTCCCTTCCTGGAAAAGCGAAACTTCACGATTCCGGACAGAAATTACCTGAAAAGAGCCATTGTAACGCTCCAGCCAAGGGCAAAAACCCTTGCTGAGATGGCAGACATGATAGATTTCTACCTCCTGGACAGGATCGAGTACGATCCGAAGGCGGCAAAAAAATTTCTCAAACCGGCCATGATCCCGATTTTCGAGATGCTTATCGGCAGGTTCAAGGAGATGAGCGATTTTACCGAGGAAAAGCTGGAAAAAATTTTCAGGGATATCAGCGAAGAACAGGGAGTCAAGCTGGGCAAGATTGCTCAGCCGGTGAGAGTAGCTTTAACGGGAAGAACAGCCAGCCCCGGATTGTTTGAAATTATCGACATCCTGGGCAGGGAACGCACCATAGACCGGCTGCAAGCTGCCCTTGAATACATGAAAAAGCGTGAAGAAAAATAGCTGTTTAAGAGGATTTGAACATGGACAGAAACGATAAGCGGGTTCTCGAACTACTTGACGAGAAGATCGAAGAATTCGTCAAGACACACGGTAGGGACCCGGGGCCGTGCGAAGTACGGGAAATCAAGCTGGAAATAGAAAGAAAAGAAAGGGGGGAACCCGGGGAGGGCTAGCAGGTCTATGGGAAAAAACGAGAAAACCGGAAAGAAACAGGATTTGCAGGTAGAGGTAAAGGCCCAGGAAATTCTCAACAGGATAGAAGCAAAGTACGAAACGGAACTTGTCCCGATAGGCATGAAATCCGCCCAGTTAAAGATCCTTACGGTGAAAGACATAGATGTCCTGATCGAAAAATCCGCCGAAAAAGCAAAACCGGGCGAGCTTCGCCTTCCTTACTGGGCAAGGATATGGGAAGCAAGCATTGTGCTGGCGAGCTTCATAGGCGAACAGGAACTCAGGGAAGGAGCCTCGGTTCTGGAACTCGGTGCCGGGATGGGCGTCACCGGGCTCTTCATGGCAGCGTGGGGAAACAAGGTTTTGCTTACTGACAACAATGAAGACGCCCTGCTCTTTGTCAGGGCAAACATTTTTCTAAACGACCTGCAGAACAACGCGGACGTCATGATGCTCGACTGGGCAAGCCCGAATCTGAAACAACAGTTTGATTATATTGTGGGCTCGGAAATAGTTTATGTCAGGGAAACTTTTCCCTACCTGATTGAACTTTTCAGGAAATACCTGAAACCCACCGGCACCATCTTTCTGGCCGAGGGTGTCAGAGGGGGACAGAGCTCGTTTTTCAAATTGATGGAAAAGCATTTCAAATACGAAAAACGCGGCCTGGTAATGAGAAGCGGAGACGAACAGTACCGCGTATTTATTTACACGGCATGGCACAAGTGAAACGACAGCAGGCAGTCGCTCTTCCCCCGCGAAACAGGGAAAGAATCGTTTTATTTTTTGGCCGGGTGACGGACTATCGAGAAAAGGTGTGTTGGTTGTGAATTCAGGGAAAGAAAAAGGACTGGAAACAATTCGTGTTGAGTCCTCGGGGCTCAGGATTTCTGCCGTATTTCACAGGCCGATTCCCGGGACTTTTCCCGTGGTAATTTGCTGCCACGGATTGTTGAGTCACAAAGACAGCGAAAAGTACAGGGCAATAGCGGAGGCGCTGGTCGAGCAGGATATAGGCGTGGTACGTTTCGATTTCAGGGGGTGTGGAGAAAGTGAAGGGGAGTTATCAAAAAGCCATGTATCGGCTCGGCTCGAAGACCTACGAAACGTGATGCGCTCGGTCAGGAAGATCGACGGTTTTAACGGAAAGACGGGACTCGTGGGATCGAGCCTGGGAGGATTTTTGTCCATTTTAGCGGCATGTGAATCGGTAAGCGAAATTCCGCTCGTTCTCTGGTCAACACCGGTA
>JALXAI010000086.1 GCA_026992215.1 Desulfobacterales bacterium
GGAGAAAGCTATGGAAGATATCGATGCAGTTTTTGCCGGGCTCAGCGAACCCTGCAGGTATAGTGCGGGAAAATACGCTAATACGGGCGAAGGTATCACCTTTCAACCGATCGACATAGGGCATCCGGATTATGTGGCACTCATTGATCCCGACACCGCTTTCTGGGCACTTGTACTGAAAGAAAGTCTCGGGGATGCACTTTCCGGGGGATCCCTCCTGGAGCAGTACAGGGAAAAACGTGAAAAACTCTCTGAAGAGATGGACATGTTGCGATTTCGCCTAGCACCCACCGCTGTTTATTTTAACCCCACGGAAAGGTGCAATCTCAACTGCACCTATTGTTACATACCCGAACATTTGCGTAAATCCGGGCATCACATGTCTCAGGGTGACCTGATGCATTCCCTTGAAATCCTTAAAACCTACTTTGACGCTCACCTTCCCGCAGATAGAAAGGCACAGATAATTTTTCATGGATCCGAACCAATGTTGAACAGGGACGCAATTTTCGAAGCCATAGAAAAATACCGGAGCGTGTTTGATTTCGGTATACAGACAAACGGCACGTTGCTTGACGCGGAAAGTATACACTTCATAAAGGAGCATGGTACCGCCCTTGGACTTTCTCTCGACGCTCACCTTTCCGATATTTGCGATAAAACACGAAAAACATGGTCCGGAAAGGGCGTGTTTAAAAAAGTACTTCGGGCAATAGAAGAATTGGATGGCTATTACAATTTTAATGTAATTTGTACGGTTAGTAGCGAAAATGTTCGTTATCTCAAAGATATAGTAGCGTTTTTTCATTCGCTGAAGGTTCCTGCCTGCATGCTCAACCCCATCAGGTGCACTCAACCGGGCGCAAGGGATATAAAACCACCTGAACTCCTCTTTGCCGAACGTTTTTTGGAGGCACTTGAGCATAGCCATGAGCTGTACGAGCTAACGGGACAAAAGCTGGTGGTGGTGAATTTTGCTAACATACTGGTCAGCATCCTTGCACCGCTTGCCCGGAAGTTGATGTGTGACATATCACCCTGCGGAGGCGGAAGGTCTTTTTTTGCTGTGGCAGCCGACGGAGGATTGTTCCCGTGCAGTGAATTCATAGGGCTCCCGGAGTTCAGGGCCGGCAATATTTTCGAGGACAGGATTGATGATGTTCTCAAGTCCGCGGAATTTAGGGCCGTTACAGGTAGAATAGTTGAAAGAATTAGTCCTTGCGCGAGGTGTGCGATCAGGCACTTTTGTGGTAGTCCGTGTCCCGCCGAGGCTTATTCCATGGAAGGTGATATAAACAGGCGTGGTGCCTTTTGTTCCTTTTACGAGGAACAGGTGAGGTACGCATTCAGGCAAATCGCTGAAGGAACGGAAGAGGCTTTCCTGTGGGACGGATGGGATGCGGACACCAAAACAATTATAAACATATCAACAATGTAGAGCGAGTTTAAAGCGGAGTCAAACACTTTTGTTTGACTCGGCTTCTTGTTAACTGGTAAAGTACCACTCAGGTAATCTCATTTATTTCGTTTATCCTAACGGTATTGCAGAGCGTTTTGAAATTTGACGCGTCAAAGGAATAGAGGTCACTGTACCGAACCCTTCGGCCGGGAAAGAGTTATGAGCGCTTCTTCGTTCGAGCACATCTCTGTCTCCTCTCCCCTCAAGATGCGTCAAAATAGCGGGTAGCTGGATTTTTTTGATCCGGAAAGATTATTTTCTTGATGGGAGGACAGTTCCATGTCAGAGCAATACATCGACATTGAAACGACTGCGGAAATAGTCAAGAAAATCCTGCCTAAAATGGGTGAGTACAAGGTTCCCATCACGCCGCAAAACTACAGGGTGTGGTACGAATACTACAGTGGCACCAACAAGGAGCTTACCCACGAGATAGATTCGCTAATAAGGGAAAAGAGACCATTTACCCATGAACTGAATAGATACCTTTATACCAAGTATTTCGGGGATGATCATAACAAGGAGATACTGCGCGAAGTTCAGAGCAAAACAATCAACGTGCTCAAGAATTTCCTGGAACAGGTACTGGCTACGACAAGCTCTACCTCTCATTACGGAGACAAGCTCGAGAAGTATTCGGAACAACTTAACAGGGCGCAGGACCTCGGTGAAATCCAGGGGATTCTGGAGGAGATGATTCGGGAAACTTCCAACATGGTAGAATCCACACGGGATTTGCAGTCCAAGCTGAAAGAAGCCAGTACTCAAGTCGAGATGTTAAGGAAAGAACTGGCCAAAACGGCCGAGGAGGCGAAAAGAGACGCGTTAACGGGTCTGAGGAATCGAAGGGCATTCGATGAAGAGCTCGCAAAGTTACTAAAGAGCTACAGGGAAAAAGGGGAAATATTCTCTCTTATAATGGTGGACATCGATCACTTTAAGAGATTCAACGACAGGTTTGGACATAAAGTTGGAGACAAGGTACTGCAGATAGTGGCAAATACCCTTAACTACACGCTTAAGGGCAAAGATTTCGTCGGGAGGTACGGCGGAGAAGAGTTCGTGGTACTTCTTCCTCGTACTTCACTGGAGAACGCCTGCGTTGTCGGAGAACAGATAAGAGAAAATGTATCCGAGAAAAGGCTCAGGGTTACGAAAACCGGGGAAAACCTCGGAACCATCACCGTGAGCGTGGGAGTCTCACAGGTCAATGAGAATGACACCGCGGAATCGGTGATTGAAAGGGCTGACAGGGCGCTGTACCTGGCAAAAAATTCCGGGCGAAATAACGTCAAGTCCGAAAAAGACCTCTGAGAATTCAAATTTCCAGCCCGTGCAAAGAAAGCTATCGCTTCGCGATGGTGACGTATTGCTACCTGGCCAAACCAAATGTTCCGAATTTATTGAATTCAGCTAGTCGGGTTGATGATTTGGGGGAAATAACCGATAAACATTTTTGCATTGCATAAAGTGCAAGCCATCAGCCTGCGGACAGCTCCTCCGCAGGCTGCTCAGCGCATCTCTGGGGTCGATTCAAAAAGTGCTACGATACTAGAATAACCGTGTTAATTAATGTTGCCTAACATACTTAATTTTCCGGGTCCTTTGTTTTCAAAACCGTCCGCATGAACCAACCCCTGGCGGTAATCATGCCACAACCCTTCTGATAGTGTAATACTGAATGCGTTAGTTCTAATTATCACAGTTTTCCTTGCCGAACTGTTCCGCGAACTGCGAAAGGTCCATCTCTGCGTCTCCTTCCGCCAGCCGTGAAAGGTCGCTTCCGTCAACGTCTCCGTCGTAATCGAAATCCGCCTGGCAATGATGGAAAGTGCCTGTAAGCGTGGTTTCAGGGTCTCCGTAGAGATTAAAAGCCTGGAGGTTTACCCAGACTGAGGAACTATCGTATTCGAGTGCTTCTTTCACCAGCGCCAGAGCCTTACCGTATGGCATGTTATCCCGTGTCAGCTTCTCCATGAGGTAGTATCCTATGGAAAAATTGTCTCCATAGTTTGGAGCCGGTTCACTCCAGCCAGCCGTGTACCAGGAGACTCTAGATGCAGAGACAGTTGCGACGGCTCCATGTTTCAGCAACGAATAACCAAGGTTAGCCGAGTTTTCCGGGTACCCGTTGTTGCAGGCACAAAGGTATGTGATGGCGGGATGAGTATCGTCAAGGGCAGAGGTATCTGTACCGGTAAAAAATGGTACAAAAACCGTTTCATCCTTGTCTGCTACTTCGTTTCCATTATCGTCACTTTGCCAGTACTTCCTGTAAATACCGGTCTGGCTGCCGTGCCCTACGGCCCAGACAACGCCGTATCCCGTTGACCATTCGTCCTTTGCGTTGAGACGATTCAGCGGTGCGTCACAGGGATAAGGGCTCGGGTTGATACCCTCTTTTTCGTAAAGCGTGTAACTCTCAAAGCCATCGGCCGCCAGGAAATCAGCAAGTATGTTCCTGGCCAGTTCCGCTCCATCAGTCCTACTTATATTTGAAGGAGGTTCCTGTTCGAAGTTCAGGATGGCATCGGGGAAAAGCGCCTTTTTTCTCCATGATATGTCACCCGGTTCGGTTTCGTAGTCGATGATCTTTTGCAAGATGTTATCCAGTGTCTCGTAGTCACCGTTGTATACTGGGATCCTGCCCACCCATACCTCTGCGGCGTAATCGACTCCTCCGGCCTTGTTATCGTCGGGGTACTCACCGTACAGGCCGTCGGCGTCGGCGTCCCAGTTACCTGTCAGGTCCGCGTAGTAGTAGTCTGTAAGTGTTTCACGGTGGGTCGATTCATGGCTGCGGGGGTAACATTTTTTCATGGGAACATCCCCCGTGGACGGGTCAGGATTCCCGATAAGAAGCACGTACTTGATACCCATAGTTTCGTAGTTATTCATTAACCACTGCCGAATCTTCTCCGCCGTGCCGTCAGGGGGCGGCCCGTTGAGTTCACCGTACTGGTCTTCGGTTACTACCAGCACGTTGTGTCCCATTGCTTCCTTAAGAAGAATAAAGTCGTTGAGTTTCTGGCTGTTTGTCACAACTTCCCCGGATGTGATGATTACGTAATCGTGGGAAGCACCTGTACCGGAGAGCGCGTTTTCGCTGTTGCTTGACCCCGGGGGGACACTACCGGATCGATAAGTTCGCGGACTCTCCGTAGCGAGGATTTTCTTTTCCTTCTCTTCTGCTGCCGTAAATGTCAGCCTGAACGTGATACTTTCCACTATCTCCACTTTCCCGCTTGCGGGATAATACCTGAGCGGGTAATAGGCGAGCTTAAGAAATCTTACTTTACCCCTTGTTTTCCATCCCTTAACCGCCACTGGATTCCTCGGGTACGGGCCCGTGGAACGGTAAATCGACACGTTTTTCCCGCCAACGATTTTGCCGGAATTGTCCCAGTTAACCACGCTCACATCTCCGGGCGAGGCAAGCATGGGAGGAGTGGGTTCAATTTCGTAGCGGCTACCCAGTATCCTGTCTTCTTCATTCACCACGTGAAGCTCCATGGAACCCGGGTTCATGCGACCAACTAGCTTTATGTCTCTCCTGATTTCAGGAACTCGCGGATTGCCGGGCTTCATCAGGAAACCAATACCCTTTCCACGTATCCTGTATGATCCGTCAGGGTTTCTGGACAGGGAAAGTCTCGGAGCCCTAAAAGTAATCTCCACCGAATTTCTGCCGGATATAGCATTTGAAGAATCTCCGAGGACAGCCCATGGTGAAAAAAACACCATAAAGTGTAAGATAATGATACATGTTAACTTTTTCATACATATTCTCCCGTGGTCTGAAGGGTGAGTTTTAGGAAATTATACAACAGTTTCCACGAATAAGTCCCGGGAAAATCCCCCGGCGGTGACATCCCCGGGAAATTAACGAGCACGGAACGTGCCATATTTTTCGCTGGTATCTCCAAGCAGGTTGACTTCGCATTATTGTCGACCAATTTAAAAGAGCAAGTTCAAGCAGATTTTTTCGAATAGTTTTTAAAGCGAAGCCATCAAACGTAGCCCATGCACGGGTTCCATGAGTTACGTTTCCCTGGACCAAACGATAGATCTGGCATTGCCATCAGGATCGTGGTAAGGAAGACCAACTGCCTGTACCTGGCGGTGGGATGCGGAATCGCGCGTGGCCCCTTGCCCCGAGGCGGAACATATTGAAACCTCACGTAAAGGAGAGACGTTTTTAAAACACCTTGAATGCACTCTAATTCACTATTCCAATGGTGTTGGAGCAAGTAGAGAAGTCGAGGGCAACCGATGATTCTCTATAGTGCAAAAATACCGTTGCGGGTATTTTCAAGGAGAAAGAAATGAAAGAGAGGGGACCGCTCGAAATGAAGGCTACAATAGAGAGGCTCTATATTACAACTTACAGACAGGTGATAAACCGGAAAGTAATAGCTGCCGGCTGCAGGGAAAAATACCTGCGGCAAGTTGATATTAAGGCAGATGTCAATGTTACAGGGCAACAAGATGACCATGAAGCCTTATTAGCCTTTTTCGCTGGTTTTATTAAAATGTTTTAGCTGGCATGAATCGATATGGTGAATGATGGAAGCAGCAACTCGAATAGGCAAGTGCTTCGCAAGTCGTTACTACAAAAGGGTTCGGTGGGAAAGAATACAGATGCCCCAGGGGACATTATTTATTGGATAAGACCCTGTGGATAGCCTAGTTCTGGCGATTGTTTACTGGCCCTGTCACGATAAGAAGGACCTTTTAAAAAGGTTAAAACAACTTTTAAAAGTGACATGGGTTAGAGCCACGAGTCGTACTTTGATAAAGCGGCCCGGAGAGCAGGGGAGGGGTGGCGGGGAGTTAAGGGGTCGCTGGAAGTTGCTGTTTCGCCATGGAGCGCAGATCCAACCGGAATCCACGAATCGGATCCGCCTTGAAGCGACAAATACACGCCGGTTAAAAAACCCAGGAGCATTAAATAGGGCAGGAAAACCCATAGGTGGAAAAGTTCTCATTTCTCCGGCAGGCGCCCGGCAATCGAGTGTATGATCCGTGCCATTTTCCATCGCGAGCTTTTCCTCTAAAGCTTAAGACCGGAAAACTTAAGAGGTTAAATAAGGGTATGAACGGAGAAATCACGGCATGGAGGCTAACACGCGGCAAAACCCTCACATGTTTGTGTGAGCTAACGTTTATGAGTGCGGATACCTGCATGAGTTATCAATACTTTTCAAACACTTAATTCACTAAAGCTAAATTTTCCCCGCAATGTGTATATTTTATCTTGACACGAGGTTTAAAGTTTTATAATTAACTCATACTCTAAACTTTTTAATCAGGGGTTTTATTGGGACAAACTTGGGGCTCCCGAAAAGGGATGCCCCTTTTTTGTTTCCTTGCCATGCTGTTTTGAGCACGGATGGCACGGGAGCGAGAATTTAGCAGGAGGGGGTGTTTTAGAGACATATCGTTAAATGAAAAGCCAGGCAGGGGGGCAGGCGAGCTTGGGTACGGAGGGTAACCATGAGAAAAATATCTTTAATGATATTTATTCCTGCACTGCTGGGATATCTTTTACTGGGTACTTCGATTGCGTGCGTATGCCCGGGTTTAAATGGCTGGCATTACCGCGGCAACGTTTACACTTCGGGATGCGATAAAGTGCTTGGAGACGATAACGCTGATTGGAGCTACCTTTACAAGTTTGATCCTGAACCCCGGGGGCAATACAGGATATCCTTCGATTTCAAAAACGAGTTGTCTCCCACGCCCTATCGACCTGATTCCGGCGACTTTGCCTTTTTAGATACGTTTTACGCGTCCCTTTACTTCGTGAACAGCTGCTCCCGGTTTGACCTCGAGAACTGTTCCTGCGACTACAGCCTTCCCCTGTTTGACCTTGATTCCCGGGGGCCCTTCAACAGTCACGGAAATATCAGCCAGAGCTCCAGGGGAGAAGACTGGTTACACTTTGACATGGTTTTTACCAGCTACTTCTACAAGATAGTTCCCACTTTTGAACTCTTTGACATGAACACAATCAATGGTGACAGCAAGGTGTTCATATCGGATCTTTCCATATCTCCCGTTCCAATACCGGCAAGCTTTTTCCTGCTTGCCGGTGGTCTGATGGGGCTGCTTCTTCTTCGCTCAAAAAGGGCAAAAATCCTGCCTCCTGCGAGCCCTAATCCCTGAAAACACGAAAAGTTTTTTATCAAAGAAAATACTTCTGAGGGATTGAAATGGAAGTGCTACTACCGAAGGTGTTCAGGAAAGTAACGACATTAATTATTATTTTCGTTTTGCAAGCCCTTGTGGCCTTCTCTGGCGTATTTTGCCAGGAGGTGTTTTGTGCCGGCATGGTTGACCTGAACCAGTATGTCTCGGTCACCACCGCCAACGAACGGAGTTTCCTGGACAGACAAACAAGGATTCTCATGAGCACAGCTGACGTGACAATCACAAACACGTCCAGCAAAGAGCTCATTTTTCCGTTTTACGCCGTGATTAATATAAATGGCACGGATTATGGCAACGTCTCCATGCCGGACGCCCTTGGGGGTCTCGATACCGAACCGTTCGGAAAATACTACTATGAATGGAAAGAAACCGGAGCCAGCGATATTGCTTCTAATTTTGGAAAAGATAATTGCTCCGGGGGCTGCGTTACTGATTTTGACAGAGACGGCGACGTGGACGGAAGTGATCTGGCTTTCGCCTGCAGGGGCGGAAAGCTTAAACC
>JALXAI010000087.1 GCA_026992215.1 Desulfobacterales bacterium
CTCCTTGTCATTAACGTAACGCCGGCAGCAATCGGCGTAATTTTCCGCGATCTGGGGAATCTCCCGATAGACCTCGGCCACACATTCAGAAATGGCCGACCCATTCTGGGGACCCACAAGACAATCCGGGGTTTTGTATCCGGAATCGTGGTCGGTACGGTCATCGCGCGCCTGATGGGGTTCCCTTTCGTAATCGGACTGGGAGCGTCTTTTTTAAGTATGCTCGGAGACCTTGTGTCGAGCGCAATTAAGAGGCGACTTGATATTCCGGCCGGTGAGTCTCTCGCGGTGCTGGACCAGCTTTTTGAAGGCGGCATGCCCCTGGCACTGTTTTACAAAACCGGATACCTGAGCCCGGCTCTTTCCCTGGCCGCTCTTTTCTTTTTCGTGGTCATGGCTCACGCAGGCAGTATACTGAGCGAAGAACTTCGGCTGCCCGGGAACGAAAACAGGTTAAGACTTGTGCGATCAAGCACTCAGTTCAAGCAATGGAGATCCTGCCATGAGCCCCTTCCCGTGGTAGCCAGGTACATCAACTTCGAGAACTCGGTTATCTTCAGGCTTGCCTTCGAAGGTTTCCTGAGAGTAAGTGGACTTTACCGGAAGGGAATTGAAAACGCTCTCGATGTTCGCCTCAAACGAATTTATATAACAGACTCGAGGCTTCCCCGCGCTTTTAACCCCTTGAGAATACTTTTCCTGAGCGACCTACACATCGACGGCATCGATGGGCTTGCAGAAAGATTGGTCAGAATCGTGGAACCTCATCACGTAGACATATGCTTGCTTGGAGGCGATTTCAGGTTCCGCATGTATGGCGGTTTTTACCGCACCACCCGGAAATTAAAGGAACTCATAGAACACATCCACGCAAGGAATGGCATTTTTGGTGTACTGGGCAACCACGATTGCCTGGAACTTGCCCCGGAACTGGAAGATACCGGGATTTGCATGTTGATAAACGACGCTGCGTGCGTGGAGCGAGACGGAAGTAAGATCTGGATTGTGGGCGTTGATGATCCTCACTACTACAAGTGCCACGACCTGGAAAAGGCGCTTGAGAAAACCGGCCAAAACGATTACAGGATCCTGATTGCTCATTCACCGGAGATTATACAGGACTGCAAGGGCAACGAGGTACATCTCTGTTTTTGCGGGCATACCCACGGCGGCCAGATTCGCTTCCCGGGTATCGGCGCGATATATACTCACGTGAGAGTTGCCAGGAAATACGCTTACGGCCTCTGGGTTCACAACGGTATAAGAGGTTACACCACCTCCGGCGCGGGATCCTCGGGGGTTCCGGTCCGTTTCAATTGCCCGCCCGAGGTAGTTTTAGTAACGGTGAGACGACCATAGGACGCCCGTCTGGTTACACAGGGCAATAGAGTTGTTGCGCGGGTGTCTCCCTTTCATTGACCGGGTTCAGCGCACTCAGGTTAATCCGGAGAAATTTATCAGCAACAGCCCTGTTGGTTTAAAGCGTTGCCCTTCCACCCTTTTCGCTTTGCACGTTGTATTATGTCCTTTGTCTCCTGTGTACAGATTTTCCTGAAGGAATTTATTGCAGGGGGGGCGTCTTTTTACATCTATAATTTTGTGTCATGTATACATTTTCAGAAAGTTTGTACTCCTTCAAAAGTGCACTTCAGGTGATTTTAATATATTCATGTACTTTTTATGGTGACCTTCCTTATAATTGAAATAGCAGTGATCACAGAAGCAAACCACGAATAGGTTTTAGAAAGCTCTTTAAAAATTAAGTTCGGTATCGGCAACCATGCAAACGGAGATGATGAAATGACAGCCCAAATCAGCGACACAATTTTATACCAGGGAAAGGAGTATTCCATCATCGGTTTAAGCGGAGATGATCTAATCTGCCCGGAGCAGTTCGGGATGGAACCCGAGATGATGAGTACGGCCTGCTATCGCGGTTATTACGCCACTTACGAGCTAACCGAAAAGGCACTTTACCTTCGGTCGCTTACGCTTCGCGAGAAACACAACAACTACCTACCAATTCAGGGGATCATGCCGGAAAGCGAGGAATACCAGGCTACCTATCATAACCTGAACGTGCTCGTACCTTTCACCGGAAAGCTCAGACTTGCCAGGGGCTTCATAGAAGACCTGTATGTACACATGGGATTTCAGAAACCCGATGCCTTCGAGACCGTGCTGGACGTAACTCTTGATAACGGCAGGATCATGAAAATAAGGGACCGATCCGAGGAGGTAGCAAAAATACGTGGAAAGTTTAAGAGACGCTTCGAATCCGAAGACTCGGTCGCTATAATTGAAAAGGCCTTTAGCCTCGATATGGATCTTGAGTAGAACCAGCTGGCGCCCCTGTCCTTAAGAAGTGAGTAAGTCATTAAATCCTGTTGATTTCCCCTGCCATGCAAATCCTGCCTTTACCGGCTTTTTTGGCCGCGTACAGTGCTCCTTCCGCTGCATTGACAAGAGAAGTAACAGAATCCCCGTCTGAAGGGTATCCGGCAATCCCCATGCTGACCGACAATTTAAGGGGAATATCTTCAACGCTGTAACCCGTAAAACCTGCTTTTATCGCATCCATAAGTCGTTCGGAAATTTTTCTCGCATTCTCCAGGTTTTCATCGGGAAGAATGACAACGAATTTTTCCCCGCCGTACCTCGCCGCCATATCAGTTTCCCGGGTGTTTTCTTTTATTACCTTGCCCAGTTGACGCAAGACCCGGTCTCCGGTCAGGTGACCATAAGTGTCGTTAAAAATCTTAAAATCGTCAATATCTATCATTAAAAGGGCAAGGGGTCTTTTCTGGCGCTCGGATCTTTTCAAGTCAATTTCGAGGTAATGGTCAAAGTAGCTTCTGTTGTATAAACCGGTGAGTCTATCCTTGATGGCCGACAAAAACGCGTTTTCGTAATTTTTGCACAATTCATCCAGGTGGGCTTTTTTATTTATGAGAGCCTGAATACGGGCCCTTAGTTCATATTTATTTATGGGTTTTATGATATAGTCGTCGACTCCAAGCTCAATACCCCTGATTTCGCTTTCCAAATCGCTAAGGTTGGTCAATATGAGTATCTGGATGTTTTTTGTATCATGCCTGTTTTTCAATATTTTGCAGAGTTCAAAACCGTCCATTCGCGGCAGCAAAATATCGAGAATGATCAAGTCGGTTTTGTGTTTTTCCACGAAGTCGAGAGCCTGAAGACCGTCTTCCATTAGTTTTATACGACATGGTAACCCGTCCAGGTATTCCATGATGAGCTTCGCATCCTTTTCCTCGTCCTCCACCACGAGAACCAACGGAACGATAACATCCTGCGGGTTTTCAATTCCCCGAGAAGATTCCACGAGTATCTCCTTCTCGCACCTCGAATGAACTGTTGTCTGCTCCCTGTACTTTTTAAGCCTTAGCAGGGATCGAACCCTCGCCTGGAGCTCCACGGTGCTGACAGGCTTGTTCAAAAAATCATCGGCCACGACACGTAACCCTTCTGCCTTGTTTCCTTCGTCCCCGAGAGCCGTAACAAGGATAACGGGAATATCCCTGGTTTTCGGATCACTTTTCAGTCGCCTGGTTACTTCAAAACCATCCATTCCAGGCATTATCACATCGAGCAGTATCAAGTCCGGTATGTACTCGTTAGCTTTCTTCAGCCCTTCCCTGCCGTCAGTTGCTGTTAGAAACCGGTAAGTCTCCTTTGAGAGCTTTTCCACGAGGAGCTTTATACTGGCCGGATCATCATCAACAATAAGAATCCTCTTCCTGCAGTCCTGAACTTCATTTTCCTGTTCACGATCTTTTTCGCACGGCATAAACGAGTTTATGCGGTCGATAAAGTTTCGGGTTTCAATGGGCTTGCTTATGTATCCATCGCATCCCGCGTCCAGCGCTTTCTGTTCATCGTCCGGCATGGCACAAGCCGTGAGAGCCACCACCGGTATGCCCCTGAGTTCGGGGTCATTCTTGATGTGTCGGGTCGCGGTCAAGCCGTCCATTCCCGGTAAATGGATGTCCATCAAAATGAGGTCGGGTTTCGTTTCCCTGGCAATCTTGAGGGCCTCTTCAGCATTAGAGGTTTCGAGGGCCTCGTAGTCGGCTATCTGTAACAGCGTGCGAACGAGCTTCCTGTTTAGCTCATTGTCTTCAACTATCAATACCCGTTTCTTATCCATTTAGGTGCTCCTCGTAATATAACGCGATCTCAGGGATGATAAACGTAAAAGTACTTCCTTTCCCCTCCCCTTCGCTCTTCGCCCATATTTTTCCTCCGTGGAGCTCCACGAATCGTTTCGTAAGTGACAGTCCAAGCCCGGTACCCTGGTATTTTCTGGTCATTGAGCTATCCACCTGTTCAAACGGCAAGAAAATTTTCTCCAAATAGTCTTTCCTGATTCCAATCCCCTGGTCAATTACGGAAATTTTCACGAAACGCCGGGATTTATAACCTTCCGGACCATCATTGCCCGAAAAGGGAAGTCCCCCGTTACTTGCCGGATGATCAAGCACCGTTGCTTTTATGCTGACTTCACCCCCGTCAGGCGTAAATTTCACGGCGTTGGACAGCAGGTTATACATGATTTGTTTCAATTTTCGCTCGTCTGCCATGATAGTTTCCGGCAACCCGCTTAAATCCATCATAATTTTTATTCCATGCTTGATACTTTTCTGTTTTATCATGGTGATACTGTTTTTCAGGAGTGATTCCAGGTGTACTTCGCCCAGCTCCAAAGTTAGTTTTCCCGCTTCAACCTTGGAGAGATCCAGGATATCGTTTATCAGTGAGAGAAGGTGTCGACTACTTGTCAGCACGTCATTGAGGTATTCTTCCTGGGTTTCGTTCAGATCCCCGAAATGCTTATCCAGGATAAGCTCGGTGAAGCCGATAATATGATTTAAAGGAGTTCTCAGTTCATGGCTCATGTTCGCAAGGAATTCTGATTTCGCACGGTCGGCCTGCTGGGCTCTGTACGTAATTTCCTTCAGTTCCCTGTTCTTAAACTTCAGGTCTTCGGCAAGCTTTGCGAGCTCGGCGCGAGATTTTTCGAGTTCGAGATTCTGCAGGCAGAGCTTTTCCTTGTTTTTTGCCAGCAAGCTCGCCGCATAGGCAGAGGTTGCAGCAATTATGTAGAGAAGCCCGTTTATCAAGACCAGCATCAGTATTATGTTTGCCCAGGTAAGATCCTCGGGACGTTTTACAAATGGATCGGGGAGGTAACCGGAATATTGAAGCACTATCATAAGGCTAAAGCAAATTGCACACATGGTGGCCACAATAAATGGATACCTCCTGGGAGCGACAGCCCCGGTGTACGAGATTACAATCGCATAGCACGCGACAAAATATGCTCCCCTGATTCCTCCAAGAAAATAAATTATCGCCGTGTAGCACACGATTTCCATAATGTTCAAAAGGATGGAAAGAAACTCGTAGGCACAGCGTTTGCGCACGCGTTTCAACAGCCACAGGAAGGGGAAGTTTATCAGGACAACAACCAGGACCGCGTAAAAAATACCAATCACGTTCGCGGGAGGAATTGCCCGGAAAAAGATGCCTATCCAGAGCAATAGCAGCATGAAAAGGCTTCCCCCGGAGCGAACGAGGGCACCGTGAAAGTGTTTCTTGTACAGCACTTCAAGCTGTTTTGAATCCAGGTACTTCGACTTTTTCCTGTCTTTTCTGCTAATACATATGCAGTCGTTACTTGCTTTGCTCATACATTTTACCTCATGCTGCTTCGCCGGACGCTCTTTCGTCGGTTTTTTCCGGATGTCATGCCCTCAATGAGAATAATGAAAGCAAAGGTGCTTCCCTTTCCCTCGCTTTCAGCCCAAATTCGTCCCCCATGAAGTTCAACCAGGCGTTTACTGAGAGAAAGTCCGAGACCCGTCCCCTCGTATTTCCGACTCAGAGATGATTCAATCTGCTCAAACGGTTTAAAAATTCTTTCCGGGTTTTCAGGATCAACCCCGATACCACTGTCGGTCACTGAAAACCGCAGGTAAGTTTCCGATCCACCGTTTTGTTGTTCCGTACACGGGCAAACGGAACCCCCTCCCGTACCGCCATCCGGTGCAAATTTAGTGGAATTTGAAATAAAGTTGTACAGTACCTGCTTTAATTTCCGCTCACCAGCCCGCGCTGTCTCAGAGACATCCTCACCGATCTCCGGAGAGACCCTGATTCCATGTTTAATGCTTCGTTCTCTCGTCATACTAGGACTGTCTGACAGTATTGCCCTGATATTTACGGCAGCAGGCTGTAATTCAAGTTTCCCGGATTCGACTTTGGAAAGATCCAAAATGTCATTAATCAGAGAAAGGAGGTGTTTGCTGTTGTTTAAGACGTCTATCAAGTATTCTTCCCGAGCCTTGTTGAGGTTTCCGAAATATTTTTCCACCACGAGTTCCGTGAAACCTATTATGTGGTTGAGCGGAGTGCGAAGTTCATGGCTCATGTTCGCAAAGAATTCAGATTTTGCCAGCTCGGCCTGCCGGGCTCTGTATGCTATTTCCTTCGGTTCCATGTTTTTCCAAAGTAAGCTCGCCGCGTAGGCGGAGGTTGCAGCAATGGTACCGAGAAGCCCGTTTATCAAAACCAATATAAGTATTATGTTCACCCACATAAGACCCTCCGGGCGCTTCACAAACGGATCGGGGAGGTAACCGGAATATTGAAGCACTGTCATGAAGTTAAAGAAAATTCCACACATGGCGGCCACGATGGAGGGATATTTTTCCAGGATAACAAAAAAACGGCGGCTGTAGCATCTGATGGCTTTTCCTCCCTATTGGAGACCAATGTAATTTTCACCTGCAGGGGTTGCCGAATGCTCATCTGCAGGTACCGATTTTCTCTGGGGTCTGCAGCAGAGGCCTTCCCCGGAGATGCTACCACCAGTGAACCCATGAAAACCGCCAGTATTACAAGGAAAGCGATTCCTTCAATGATCCTGGTCATAAGCATTTCGCTTCTCCCCGAAGATCCTGCCTTCTATTCTCCGTTACCTTAATAAACTCTTTCAGTATGCCATTATCTATTTTACCTCTGCTTGCTTCCCCTAGCATGATATCAAGGGCCTTTTCCCTGCTTATTGCTTTCCTGTAAGGTCTGTCAGTGGTCAGGGCATCGTAGATATCGACAATTGCCGCTATGCGAGCCAGAATAGGGATCTCATCTCCGCTGAGTCCATCCGGATATCCCGTGCCATCCAATTTCTCATGATGATGTCGTATCACCTCAAGGGCGGCTCCCAGCGTCTTTTTGAGCGGCAGACATATCTTGTAACCGGTAACGGGGTGCATTTTCAGCATCTCCCATTCTTTCCCATTCAGTTTACCGGGCTTATTCAATACACTGCGCGGTACAGAAATCTTGCCAACATCGTGCAGAATACATCCCATTCTGAGGGCCTCTATGTCCTCTCCCGGTATTTCCAGGTGTTTGCCCACTTCGAGCGCCATGTACGACACCCTCTCGATGTGCCCCTGGGTGTACGAGTCCTTAGCTTCCACCGCATTGGCAAGAGAAATCAGAACATTCTCGATACTTGTCAGGTTTTTATTAAGATTTCGTGTTCTTATCAGGGATTTTATCCTGGTGGTAAGCTCAAACTTGTTTGGTGGTTTGCTTATGAAATCGTCAGCACCAGCTTCTATTCCCCGAACTTTAGCATCCAGATCATGCATGGCGGTCACCAAAATTACCGGGATCAACCGTGTGTCTTCTCTGCTCTTGAGGGTACGACACACCCTGAACCCGTCAAGTTCAGGCATCATAACATCGAGCAGCACGAGATCTATTTCTGTCTTTTCGATTATGGAAAGCGCCCTTAACCCATTTGCTGCAGTAATAACCTCGTAACCCTGAGACTCCAAAAATGCCTCGAATAATTTCAGATTCAGTTCTTCATCATCCACCACCAGGACCCTGTTTTTCGCGGTGGGAACTGGTTTTTTTGAAGGTCTACAGGCCAGTGTCCTGTTGCCACCCTTTATTTTGGCAGTCGTAAGCGCATTCCTGGCAGTCTCCATGAGAGATTTTTTGTCAGAACCATGTTCGGGATACGTGGCCAGTCCTGCACTTACTGTCAGGCTTCCTCCCATGCCTCGTTCCACTTCATGCCTTAACCTTTCCATGGCGGTCAATGC
>JALXAI010000088.1 GCA_026992215.1 Desulfobacterales bacterium
CAGCCTTTCAGCTGATTTAGTGGTTTCGTACACACACCTGCAGTACCTGGCCCTTGCGAGCTTCAAGTCCAATTTATCCGGGAAAAATTCCGAGTATCGGTTAATTAGATCAACGACATCAAAGAGGGCACGGTATATCTTTCTTGCATCATCAAGACGATCCTCCAGGAAAAACATGCCGGCGATATCAAAGAGATACTCGAGTCTCTCTTCCTGGTCCTTATCGATATAAACCGGGAGACCGTCGTCAAAAAAAGAATCTTCATCAAGATAGCCGCGATGGTACTCCTCCCAGATACTGCCATCCTCGATGGACTCGATTCTCTCGGATATATCTTCCTTCAATTCCCGGACATCTTCCAGCACATCTTCCACCGGGAACAGATCGGTAGATGACCCGGTGATTCCCCCCGAGGCTGCCGAACGGGCGCTTTCTAAAAAGTAACCGCGGTCTTCGGGCGGTGTGGTTCTGGCAAGGTGAACAATAATATTTACAAGTTCTTTCCTGGAAAGACCGTTGCAGTACTCAAGCAGTTCATCCAGAAACTCTTTCAGCGATATTTCGTTGTCACGCATTGTTGCTTTTTTTGACCCGGGAATAGTGAATAAATTGCTATGTTCAGCCCGTGTACCGTTTCCTTTCAACTCCTTCTATACAGGACATCGCAGGCGCATGCAACAGGATACGGAGACAAAAATCAAACGCCAGCAAGGTGCAAGTTTATGGAAAATACCATCAAGTGACTGTCTTAATTCCAAGTCCTGCCCTGCCTCCTTCGGCCCTTCGGCAAGCTCAGGACGGCGCAGGCTCAGGGCGACACGCCCGGGTAGGCGGCTGCAAAAAAGCCTGCCGGGGCATCCCGAGGCTCGATTTTTCCCGGGAAGCCCGGGAAAATCACCCCTCCCGCTTGCATTGACCGAGTTTCATCCTACTTACAACCACGCACCATCAGTCTCTTACGATGATGGTAGACATCCCCATGCCTCCGCCAACGCACAATGTTGCCAGCCCAACTTCGAGGTCTCTTCTTGCCATCTCGTAAATTAAAGTAACTATAATTCGCAGCCCCGTGCATCCGACCGGATGCCCAAGGCTTATACCGCTGCCGTTGACGTTGGTTATGGACCTGTCCAGCCCAAGGCCTCGTTCGCAGGCTATGAACTGGGCGGCAAAGGCTTCGTTGAGCTCTATCAGCTGGATATCCTTGAGCGTCATTCCGGCCTTCTTAAGAACCTTCTCGGTGGCAGGCACCGGGCCGTAACCCATGTAATGAGGGTGAACCCCTGCGATCGCATGGGCAAAAATCCTGGCCATGGGTTTGAGGCCCAGTTCTTCAGCCCTTTTCCTGGTCATAATTGTTGCGGCGGCAGCTCCATCGTTGAGTCCCGAGGAGTTCCCGGCCGTAACGGTGCCGTCTTTTTTGAAGACAGGCTTTAATTTTGCCAGATCTTCCAGCTTCAACCCAAAGCGAGGATGCTCGTCCTGATCGAAAACCCGTTTTTCACCGCGTTTCCCCGGAATCTCGATGGGAACGATTTCATCTTTGAACTTGCCGGCCTTTATCGCTGCTTCAGCCTTGTGCTGGCTTTCCAGCGCCAGTTGATCCTGGTCTTCGCGGCTGATGTTGTACTTCTCGGCAAGGTTTTCCGCGGTTTGTCCCATTATAATGTTGTCACCGAGAAGCCTGCTTCCCGAATGCAGCATTTCCCACAGGGCGTCTGTAGCCTCGTGGTTCATGAGCCGCATACCCCATCGGGCAGTCGGCAGATAGTAAGGAGCAGAACTCATCGACTCGGTACCCGCTACCATTACAATGTCCGAGTCACCGCACTTAATTTGCTGAGCGCCGAAAACCAGAGCCTGCATGGAAGAAGAACACTGCCTCTGGATGGTAACCGCGGGAACTTCAACCGGAAATCCCGCAAAAAGGGCAGCCGTCCTGGCAGTATTCGCCTCGTCAAAACACTGCACGCAATCACCGACGATTATGTCGCTTAGAAGGCCCGGATCCAGGTTGTTCGCGCGTTTTAGCGCTTCCTTCATAACATGGGCAGCCAGCTGGGATGCCCGTATGTCCTTAAGAGAACCACCAAACTTGCCGATGGCTGTTCTGGCGGCAGATACAATTACAATGTCATTGTCCTTGCCCATGATTTAAACTCCTCTTATAATGTCCTGGAGATAAGAAGCCTCTGGATCTCGTTGGTTCCTTCGTATATCTGGGTTATCTTCGCATCCCTCATCATCCTCTCCACCGGGAACTCCTTGATATAACCATAACCGCCAAGAACCTGAACCGCTTCTGTTGTTACCCACATGGCAACGTCGCTACAAAAACACTTGGACATCGAGCTAAGCCTGATCTGGCTCGGGGTTAACCTGCTCATGTCTTTCG
>JALXAI010000089.1 GCA_026992215.1 Desulfobacterales bacterium
GATACAAGTTTCCCAAAAACCCTCTTACCCTGCTACCCTTTGATCGAACAGGTTTCTCACATTTAAAACTGACAACCAGCGCTTTTCCGTACACTTTTTTCCGTTTACAAGACTTGATCAACAATTCCGGTTTTTCCATAAAATCCCAAATTCAAAGGCCTGATACAGCAAGGCTGTAACCAGGTTTTCGCATAACGACCTATTCTTGTGATCACGATGTTGTCCCCGTTAAACGCGCTCGAGGATCTAACAGGGCAGTTAAGTTTCGGAAACAGGCATTTATTTTCCTCCAACCAGATCTCTAAGATCCCCTGCAGGAGTGATATCGATTGCAAAAAGGAAGCAGGCCACTAGCCGCTGCCAGCGCCCCTTGCTTTAAACTTAATACCTGAGTCCATGTATCAGCAAGAATCTCAGGACAAGAATTAACACGTCGTAGAGACATGCTCGTTATACAGTAACTATTTCATACAGAACCATGGCTTCAAAGTATAACCTGCCCTAGCTTTTCGAGACTGAAGATTTTTTTTGCCTTTACTTTTACTTTCAAGGTCGATGGCATGATCAATCCATTTTCTTCTCTCACCGGAACCATGTAACACTTCAAAGGGAAAGTTTTTTCGGTCTGTCTGCATCGGTCGTGCATCCAGTACGTCACGCCATCGCCTTCGAGCAGTTGAACATCATCGTCAAAGGGTACTGGAAAAACAGTTTCGCAGGCTTCCTCAACATACTCTTCCACGTCACACAACCGGACATCATCCACTGACATCGGAGACTCACTGTCTCCGCACGTAAGCGGTGTGCTTTTTACGGCTTCTTTACACTCACACGCAATCTCCTCACCCTTTAGCATCGCAACAAGCTGCATACGCCGGGCACAGGCAAATTCTCTGACCAGAACGTTAGTACACTTTTCCCCCAGCCTTACTTCCCACTTGACAACAGCGGAGGTGGTACAACCTCTTACAACGAGGGAGCTCAAGAGTCTGGAACCCGCCCACAGGATTGATTTTTCCATTTCGTTGAGAGATTCCAGGGGATGATCGCTGTTTCGATACCGCTGAATTGCATTTCCCAGAAGACCTATTACCGCGGACGGAGGCAGCACAGGGTAAGTTAACGCTGCCTGCCAGGTAAGCGGGCTTCTGATCGAGTAAAGAGAGTTGATTACCGTGTTGATTACTATTGCCTTCACTATTTCTTCACCTCGTCGAACAACCTGGCAAATAAGGAATCAACGGTATCCACTTTAGTGAAGCCTTTCGGTTCCCCATCGCCCCAATAAAGCAGACAGCAGTTTTTCGGCATAAGTCCCCGTATTTTATCCAGATAGTTTGAATAGATGGGCGAGACCGGAAAGGGAAGAGGCCCACCGGTGGTATATGCAGCCACCACTTCCAGCGGAGTCGCGTGCGGCAGGGCATGAGACAAACTAGCACCAATCTGGCCTGCAATCACATAACGGTAAGATTCAATGGCCGCCTTTATTCTTCTTATTCTTTCATCATCTTGCAGAACCGCTGCTCCCCCGTTCTCCATCCCCAGTTTTGACTCCACAACACCGATTCTTTCCACGTCAAGTGCCGATACGAACCCGTAGAAGCCGGAGGCATAGGACTTGTTAAAAGGCATCATTGTCCCTGGATCGGATGATACCCTATTGTGAATTACCTGCTTCGTGGTTGTTTCTTTACCAACAACCGGCATCAACCACGAAAAAAGAACCCGGGAGGTTCTCCTTGAGGAAATTCCCTGTCCCCGCTCATCTTCTGCACCTTTCGCTATGAGGTAACCATGAACGTCACAAACCCCGCAATTCTCTATTGCATGCTCTTCCCCCCTGGCAACCTGTTTCAAGTTGTTCTTTTCATCCAATTCTCCCGGCCTGATAGGTTCTCCGGCCTTGCATCCATCGCACATACTGAAAGAACCGATTCGCTCGTCTCCACATAACTTTCTCATGGCTTCATAATGCCAGTGTTTAAGCATCCTTCCTGACACGGCAGGCGCTTCAATCCTGTTACCATCTTCATCCAGAAAGTCCATGATCCTTATGTCCGTCACATTCCCCGCCACCGCCTCGTTGTTCAGATCATGTACATTCAACTGAAGCTTTACCGCAAAAGTAACGAAGCTAAGCATATTATCCCCCTTTCTCCGATGAGCGCCGCTACTCGGTGCCACCTGGAAACGAAAACGCAAGTATTGTTAAAGCTGTTTTTACTTCCTCGAAGGAATTGTGTGCGAGCCTGAAAACCTCTCTAATCTCTTCCTCGTTCGGCAAGTGAATCTTTTCATTCTGCTCGAGTCTCAAGCGCCCTTCCCTTAACATCTTTGCAATGGTGTCTTCGAAATCCTTGGAATCTTTTCTCGCGTTACGTATATCATCCGCATACCCATACTTTTTCTCCCTCACAAAATATCTCAGTGTTCTCGCAAGGCTAGCGAGTGACCGGTTTTCAATAACCTCGGGACTGATCATTGCCACCTCCTTTAGCAAGTAGATCGCCGTTTCGGTATAAAGCAAAATGCCATGTTTAGAATCCTGGTTTGACGGTTTTGCTGAGTAAATCCTTCCAAACCGACCAAGCAGGTCCTTTTTCCTGTAAAATATTATTTCGTTCAGCGCCTGGAGTCCCTCATAGCAATCCCTTTTCAGAAGGTTCAGAACAACAGCAACATTGTACGGACTATGATCAATAAAACCCAGGTAATTTTCCAGCGGAACCATTGCTATCGCGTCAACATGGTAGCCCCGGTTCCCTCCTCCGCTCATAAACGAGATAAAAAAATCAAAGTCTCTCAAGAAATAGGCCGTGGAAGGTATCCTGGTAAGTATAACAAGAGGAATTGCCTTCTCAGGCACCCTTCCCGGTATCCATTCTTTTCTCAAAAGATGATGGCACGCAAGTATCTGACGCAAAACCTTCCCACTTGTTCTTTTTCTTGCCACGGGTACTGCCACCACCTCCCTGTCAGCCATAGTGAACATAAATGCGGAAAACCACGTGCCCAGCAACGCTAAGAGTCCGCAGGTTTTACAGATATTTCGAGGATTGGTAGGCCTGCGCGGCACCTTGGGTGAAGTCTTATCCCTGGTGTTTCGAGGTGTCAACGCCACGTCAACGCCGTCCCTCTTATTGTGATACGAGGTTGAGGCCGCAAAACCAAGTACATTCCCCAGGGACTTGCCGGAATGTCGACAAACATTTTGGTTTTTCCTGTTTGCAAACATGAAATCATGTCTTTTGTACTTTTCCAGCGAAAAAAAATCACTTCCGTCGGCCCTGATTTTTCCGGCACTGCGACTTGTTACTCCGGGCGTGAGAAAGATAAGCTCTTTGCTGCTGAGTATACGCTGGCAGAGCGTATTAAATGTACGTTCGAGAAGCGGCAAATTATTCTCTTCCGTCTCCACCTGAACCAGGTAATATCCCCCCCTGTTTTCAACCACCACTCTTTCGATACCGACAGCTTCAGCGCCCACCCTCGCCAGCCCGTAGGCGATTTTCGCTTCCAGGTCCGGATACCCTGTAAAAGGAGTATTGAGCCTGATCATATCTTTCCTATTTCCTTCTCTGCCCTTTCAAATACGTTCCTGGCAATATCAATTGCTTCCCTTGCTTCTTTTTCAGATGGCATTCCTTCCGGTAGCGCTCCCGGCAGCGTGTCAGGATAGCGCGTAGGTATGTAAAACCTATCAAGAGCGATAATTTGAGTGGATACATCCCGAAACGTATCACCCTCCAGGCACGCCATAAGCTCCGATAGTTTATGCGTCTTCGGGTAAATTTCGCCTCTCGATAGCAGGTAAGCCTTAAGTACCTTTTCAACGCATTGCTGACAATGAAAGCAGACCTGGTTGTAAATTCCCTCTTTGAGAGCCAACTCCGCAATTTTCAGGTCTTCAGCCGCAAAGCTAACCCACCTTTTGCATTCCTCTGTCATAAATAATCTTTCCTTTCCCCATTATTTCTTTTCTAAAAAAGACCCGTTCAGGCATCTGCCGGAATTCATCAGGAGTATACACAAGAAAATCCGCGCCAACCCTGGGCTGCAGTCGTTCAATAATCTCTTTGGTTCTGTCCAGAAACGATTTATCTGTTTCCATTACCACCACAAGATCGATGTCCGAGTTAGGATTCACTTTCTCAGACGCAAGAGAACCAAAAAGTATGATTTTTTCGGGGTTGTAGTCCGATACCAGTATCTTCACGTATCGTCTCAGTTCATTGACCAGCGCCGCTTGCCTGTCTCTTGCACCCAAGTTATCCACAAACCTGACAATATTACTGACCATCAACCATCCACCGTATAGATCCTTCTCGTCCTTCTTTTCCCCTGTACTCCTCTTTCCTGCCGCCGATATATCGCACAGCTTTAGCAGGTGATGAACCATGGACGCACATATCCGCCTTCTGTGCTGTTCAAGGATGGAACATCCCCTGGCCCAAAGCCTTAATCCCCTGGCCATTTCTTTTAACTTAATCACGTTCATTTTCCCAATGTCGCTCGGGACGTAGTTGCCGAGACTTTCCAGCCCGTCAGCCCAATCAATGTAGCCGTTATCCTTGACCACGCCATCAACCACGGCCAACACGTCCGGGCACTCTATGTTGTCCCCCAGCAACCCTCGGTCTGTATGATGTATGGCAACGGCAAAGCTCAAGGGTCCCCTAAGCTCTTCCGGAGAATTATGCCACAGGTAACACGCGCCTAACGGTGCATGCAAAGGGAGTTTTCTACCGGTTCCGAGATTTTCCTGCCATTTCCTGGTTAATTTTCCCAGGTCATGATACTTGACCATCTTAAGCAATTCTTTCTTCAGCACTTTTTTATCCCGGTTGTTCCTGTTGAGTCCCAAGACCCTGGAAACCGGGACATAAAACTTAGGAAAGAGAATCTGGAAACTCTCAATGCATCGAGTTATATGCATTGTATAGGCTTCATCCGGCGCACTACAGAACGAATGTACTGACATTTTTTTTGACTCCGTGTTCGGGATCGTAAAACTTTGCATCCATCACGTAGGTTTTAAACGGCACAATCTCCCGGGCTTTCCTGGGTTCCCATTTTCCGGACTCCGGATCGAAGTTCATCTCATGGGTGATGACTCCTTTTTTAAACAGCCCCCATCCTACCCTGTAGTCAAGCCGGATAGCTTTCTGAAAAATGTCGCTTTCCTCCACTACCGCTTTTATCTTGTCCTCCATTTTCCGAGCTTTTGCTTTTGAAGAATCAACGACCACGAGAGTTACCGGCTTTCCCTTTCGTAACTGTATGTTCTGAGGCCTGGTATCAGCATAAAGTGTACATTCGTAGAGATCAAAAAGAGAGTCACTCGCTTCAAAATCACTGGCTTTGTAATCAAGAATATCGACAAATGAACATACCTCGTCAAAATCCTTCATGTTAAGGCCGGGATTATTTTCAAGCCATTTCCGCGTAATCTCCATGTGTTTCTCCTGGTATGGCAGATGCCCCCTGTTGGATTCTACGGGGAATATGATCATTTCTCCTTTTTCCCCATGGTACCTGGCGCATCTGCCAGCCCGCTGTATAAGGGCATCTGCCGGGGCAAGTTCGGTAAAAAGGAGTTCCGCTGAAAAATCAATACCTGCTTCAAGCACCTGGGTAGAAACCACAACTCGAGATTCGTCCAACCTTTCACCACCTGGCCCGGTCTTTCCCTGGAAAAGAGAAAGTGCTCTTGATTCATGAATCTGCCTGTCTTCCCTGGTAAATCTTGAATGAAGAAGCACTATGTCCGTCTCACGAAGAGCGAGTCTCTCTTTTAGTTCACTGTAAACGGCTACAGACCTTTCAACCTGGTTCAAAACAATAAGCGCCTTTCTCCCTTTTACCATCCGGATGATTTCATCTGTAAGGTTAACATTTCCTTCCTCGACAAGAGGATTATCAGCAACTCGTACCCGGAGCTCATTCTCAAGCGATATATTGCCCGTAACTTTTGTTACTTCAGGAAAAACATCGACGTTTTCAAACAAGCTTCTTTCAAGGCAGCGGGGCATTGTTGCAGTCATAAGTACAAAAGGGACACTCGAAAACTGTAAAATTTCGAGAATGGCTCGCAGCATGGAAAAGGTCATTTCGTCTCTGTACATGTGAGCCTCGTCAAAAACGACGATGGAAGAAGCTATCGATCCAGCAGGAATATCCACGTGTCTTTGAACCTGCCGGCTCGAGCGGGCAAAGGCATATAGGAACTGGTCAAGAGTTGTGACAATGATATCGCCCAGGAAAAATGGTGCGTTCGGACTTTCACCGTGCTGAATTTTCACGTCAATATAGGGTGATATCCTTGCGGCATAGCTTCTAATTCTTTCCGCAACGCTGTTAACCAACACTTTCATCGGAAGAACGTAGATGAGCCTTGGAGCAATAAAAAAGTCGTTTGCCAGGAACTGGTAGAAGAAGGGAGCGAGGACTGCCTCAGTTTTTCCGGACCCGGTAGGCGCTTTCAATAGCATGGGAAACCTTTCGTCCAGAAAATACCCATATACTGTCTCCTGGAATTCGCGCGGGGCATCGAACCCAAAGCATTTCAAGTATATATTACCAACTCTGTTATCCGGCATATCCTGTAAACTCCCAAGTGCAATTCATGTTACCGCATCCATGAATTCAAAAAAACCTTGCCAGGATTTCATCGTTAACGAGGTTTCGGTCAAAGCCCTGCCCGAGGACCCTGATCCTCTTAAAATCCTCCTGGCAAAACGGAAAGAGATATACGCTGTCTTCATCTTCGTTGATTAACTCAAGGCACAGTTCCGCGAGTTCGTCAAAACGATTGGCCTGCATTTTCCCTAAGAATACACTTTTTTGAACTCTTTCCAAACCATATTTTTTGCATTCTTTTGCTACTTTATTCCGCACCCCGTCATCGCTTATGTCATAAATAACCCACGTGAGCACCGCCATTCAGATCTCCTTTAGCTCAAGCCATCTGGTCTTCGTACCGGGCTCCCCGGAAAGAAGCAAATTGGCAAGACGATGAGCTTCGTGCTGAAGCACATGCCGGCGCTTAACATTTCGTCTCCTGTATCTTATCTTCGTATCCAGGTGATTGTTCAAGGCCTCAACCACTACCGGCTTGCCGTCGGTATTAAGGGAGACCGCTCCCTCGACGGAATTGAAATACAGTTCCTTCATCTTCCTTCCCGTAAAAAGATAGACCACGGTTTGCTCCGCGAATATCCTGAATGGCTCTATCAGGTCGAAAACCATCGATTTCTTGTTGTAATTATCGGTGTGCAGGATACCAACGAAAGGGTCCAGACCTGCAAGAATACACGCCTTTTCCACCAGGGAATAAAGGATGCCATAGCAGTAATTAAGGGCCGCGTTGAACGGATCCCTGGCAGGTCTCCTCGAGCGCTCCTTGAAACGGTATTTTTGAGGCAACAAGCCGGCGATACACCTGAAATAACTCCGGCCTGCAGTTCCTTCAAGCCCCAGGATAAAGTCCCTATTATTTTCAACATCGCCATCAACCATCAAAAGATAGGAAAGGCAATCACCTATGGTTTCCAGGGCTTCTTCAAAATGACCTTCCCTTCCGGGTCTGGCATGCATCAATTTTTTCAGAAAACCGATCTGGTTTTTGAGCTTCTGCCCGATCAGGTCCTTTACCAGTTGCATTCCGGTTGCATCTTCCGAAAGCTTTAGTTGTTTTCTTCGAATCAGCGCCGTGCTACCCATCTTGGAAAACCATATACGTCCCAGCGGATCCCCGTGCTTGTCCATAAACACTATGTCTATGTTATGCTCCAGGGCCAGAGCTATCGCCTGGCTGGAAATCAGAACCTTGTTCGAGATAACGATACTCTCCAGCTTGATAGGAGACACGTCAACAACGGCGTCCGGTTGCTTGAACCGGAAACATTCTCCCTTCTGCGATATGTATGTTCCCGGGGTATTAACGAAAAGCTGCATGCTAATATCCCCCCGACTTCAAACCGACCGGTATCTTTTCCGGAGAGTTTTAACTAAGTAATGATAGCAATTCCTTCATATTTCCATTTACATGAAATCTAGCAAATAGAGCCATGGTTAAATCAACCATCTCTTT
>JALXAI010000090.1 GCA_026992215.1 Desulfobacterales bacterium
ATGAGACATCTGTCAAGTTTTCCCTTGAACAGGGCCTTGCACGCAGCTTCCGCTTCTTTTCTTCTCTCTGGGGGCCGCAGGTCAAACACGTGCATGCTTGACAATTCCTTGATCGAATAACCCAGGCGTTTTACAAGGGCTTTGTTCGCGTAAAGGATTCTGCCGCTGGTATTGGCAACGAGAATCAGGTCCCCGATGCTCTCGAAAAATGTCCTGAAATTCTTTTCACTTTCCTTTAGCGCTTCCTGCGTCTTTTTCAACTCGGTAATGTCCACGAAGGTGTGGACAAGCTTTACATGACCTGCTATTTCAATGCTTTTGATGGAACGGATCACGTGCATTGTGGTCCCGTCCTTTCGCAGCATTATTCCTTCTTCGTTGTAAGGGCCTTTATCCACGGAATCAACGGGGCAATCCTTTTCCGTATACGGACAGAGGTAGCCATAACAAACCTTTCCAACCATCTCGTCGCCGGGAGCCCCGAAGTAGGTGGCTGCCACCTGGTTTACCGTCTCAATTCTGTGGGTGGCCGAATCTATGATTGCCACGCCAGCACTCAGGTTCTCGATCAGTGTCTCTTGTATCTTCTTGCTTACGTTTATATTATCCAGTAGTCTTGATCTCTCGAGTCTTAAAACAAGATAGAGTTGTGCCAGAAAGAGCACGAAGGATGTCACTATCCCGGAATATATTAACAGGGATGTAAAACCCCCCAGGGTTCTCAGCCTCACAATTTCCCACCGTTTGCCGTCGGGATTCAGTATGTCTACGGGAGCCCTGGTCACTATGTACTTTCTGTTACCGATCCTGAGTTCTCGTTTGCTGAAATCTATCTCTTCCGGAAGGTACTTAAGGGGATGGAGCCCGAATTGCCTGGTTTTTAGAATTCTGCGTACGTCGGTTGTGTCTGAGTGTACTACGTGAAGTAGCCAGTCTGGTTTGTTGGTTGAGAAGATCACTCCTTCTGGAGAGAGCAGAGCCATAATACTTTCGGTTGAGAAAATAATGTTGTCAATCTTTTCCAGGCCTACTTTTATAACGAACACTCCAACGGGGGGAGTGCCCTTCTTTGAAATAGGCGAACTTGCATATATCCCCCGGCGGTGCGTGGTTACTCCCAGAGCAAGGTAAAAATAAGGCCGGCCCTTCATGGCCTCAATAAAATATGGCCTGAAGGCGTAATTTTTGCCGGTTAGAGTTTTCCCGTTATCGTATGGGGTGCAGGCCACCACGGTGCCCTTGCGGTTCAAAATGTAAGCCAGGGAAGCTTCAAAGTCGGCTCGGACGGTCTGGAGAGAAATCAGGATTTTTTCGTTGTCCGGGGGGAGTTCTCCCAAAGCAGTATCGTAAAACAAGTCAGAACGGGCGATAGACCTGGCAGTGTTTTTGAGTGGATAGACCACTGAAAAATTTATTTTCTGGGCTATCCGTTCGGTTATACTCTTACCGGTCTTGTATTCTCTCAAAAGAAGATAGCGATGTGCCACATACATCATCCCCAGTACCGTTGCCACGGTGATGGTTATCGATAGGAAAAGTACGAACAGTTTTTTGCCCGGGGAATATTCTCTCACATGTGTTCGCGACAATACGAGAAATCCCCCGAATATTGCCAGCACAAGAATGAAACTCAGGGCTATGGGGAATAAGGCTTGATTGATCAGCTGCTTTCTTATTGCCCTGTAATTAACTATTACACACAGCACGTATCGAACAGTGCCCCTGGTTTTGCCTTCCACAGGAACGAAGATCTTGATCCCCCCCTTTTCTCCCTTCCGGGAGGACTTGAGGAAGACCTTTTCAAACTTGCTGAATGCTTTTTCTATGGCTATCGCGATTTCTTTATGATGCATGCCTAGAGATTTTGCCGACTCGGCTACGGTGCGTCCCTTGGATGTCAGAATTATAAGCGTTCCGTCTTTTCTTTTTGTAATCAGGTGAATGGCTATACAGTGGGGATATGTGATGCATTGTGCCGCAAGCTGGTTCTTCAGTTGAAGGCGCTTGCGGGACGGTAGTTCGAGGTCTATGTCGGCAAACTGAGTTCTCAACTGTCTCCCGAATACTACCGCCAGAGATTCGGCGCGGGTGAGGAGATCTTTGTAAATCCTTTTTTCAGCTTTTTTAACGACAAGGACGGTGGCAACAGCGCCGCACAGCAAGAAGAAAAGCAAAACAAGGGCTAATTTAGTGGCACTATTGTTCATGGTGCAAATCTTTTCATCTAAGTATTCTCGTAACCTGCATCTTATCAAAACACTCAGTTACCTGTACAAAATTTTTTGAATTGGGAATCGTTAAAAGTTTTGCAGGAAAAAAGGCTGACTGGTATGGATGCAACCATTTCCATGATGTTACCGTAACCGAGCTGTCGGCCGCC
>JALXAI010000091.1 GCA_026992215.1 Desulfobacterales bacterium
AGAAACTGTACGGAGAATCTCATGAGAAGCAGCAGGCTTTTGCTTGCAAAAACGCCGGTTTTTTTGCCATGACCCTGATGTTTGCGGCGAAAGAGCTTGGTCTCGACACTCATCCCATGGACGGTTTCGACCACGAAGCAGTAAAAAAGGAATTCAATGTGCCGGATAACTTCTGGATTCCTCTTCTTCTTGCGGTGGGGTATTTCGACGATAAAAAAGAAATGCAGCCCCCGAAATGGAGAAAAAGTTTTGACGAAATTGTAATTCGTTTCTAGTGCGTGAGCCCGGATAGGGTAAAACAACAACCCGGATTCCCGCACTATCAGCCCACCGTCCTGCTGGCGTAAACTTTAAAGCTCCTGGACGTTACAAGTGTTTGAAAGTATCGTGGTGCCATAAGGTTTTGCCCCCAGCATGATATGCCGGAAGATCCCGGTTCCCGCCAGTAACATTCTGCATTTTCGTGGGCTACTTTTCGAACAAGTAAATAAAATCTCCATAGCCCTCCTTCTGTAAATCCTTCTTGGGAACGAAACGGAGGGCTGACGAGTTTATACAGTACCTGAGGCCGGTTGGCGGGGGGCCGTCTTTGAATACGTGGCCGAGATGAGAATCTGCATGCTTGCTCCTTACTTCCGTGCGCACGGGAAAAAGACTTCTGTCCGGCTTTTCCACGATGTTTTCCGGAACCAGGGGGCGGGTAAAACTGGGCCAACCTGTACCGGAATCAAACTTGTCCCTGGAACTGAAAAGAGGTTCTCCGGAAACAATGTCTACGTATATTCCTTCCTCGTGGTTATTCCAGTATTCGTTTTGAAAAGGAGGTTCGGTTGCATTCTCCTGGGTCACTCGATACTGTAGTTCTGTCAAACGGCTTCGTAGCTCTTCTTTGCCTGGCTTGTCAAATGATTGTTTGTCCCATGTTTTTGCGGCTTTCTCGAAAGGCTTGTTACCCCAGATCTTTTTCAGAAACCGGTCTCTGCCTGAGCCACGTCTGTACCAGTGATACCGAATGGGATTTTTCCTGTAATAGTCCTGATGGTAGGCTTCCGCCTCGTAAAAGGTTTTTAAGGGCAAGATTTCGGTTACTATCGGATCTTTGAAAATACCCGTGGCCTCCAGTTCTTTCCTGGATTTCTCTGCCAGCCTGCGCTGCTTGTCGTTTGCGTAAAAAATCGCAGTCCTGTACTGAGAACCCCTGTCTACGAATTGTCCTCCGTCATCGGTGGGATTGATGCTGCGCCAGAACACGTCAAGGAGATCCCGGTACGAAACCCTGGACGGGTCGTAAACCACTTTAACCGCTTCCACGTGTCCGGTTTGCCCGGAGGACACCTGTTCGTAGGTCGGGTTGGATACATTTCCACCGGTATAACCTGCTATAACTTCAATAACCCCTGCTATTTCCTCGAAGTTCGATTCCATGCACCAGAAGCAGCCTCCCGCGAACACGGCAACCTCCAGATTGATCTGTTTTCCCTTTACTTGCTCCATCTTGCTTGCTCCCCTTGTGGACGTCATCTTCAGAACTGGTGCAACCAACACTGCAAGCACCATTGCGATAATTATCTTAAGTCTCATTTTTTACCCCTGTGCGCTTTATCTTCAAACGTACCGATTAAAACATACTTTTTTCACATTTTAAAGGGGTGTAGCTTATCATGCCAGAGCTGTATTACAATTTGCTCTCCATTTGTTTCACGCTTTCTTTCCTTTACCAGGCCCGGTTTCCATCCTTTTACTCAATGTTTCTCGACGCTAAAGTATTCGCTGCGCCGGTGAAACTCTAATGGTGATTGCGGCCTCAGGAGGGCAGGATCACAAAATCTGGAGCGTATACTTTAACTACTGGCTCTGGGAGATAACCATACCGGGTATGTTGCCCGTGAACCCCGAGGGGACTCCAGGTGTCTACAAGATCATGTAACTATTTCGGAAAGCCGGGTTTTTGACCTGAGTGGGTACTATCATTTACTTTTTTGAGCAGGCATTCCCACCTTGTGAGTCCCTACCGGTCTCCCGATACTGGTCGGCTTCCTCTGTTTCTTCCATTGTTTCGTAACATCTCCCACCCGGTTTCGCACGCTTGTATGGGAACACGGGGTAATATTTCCCATGGGCACAGCAGTGGTACCCAGGCCGGAGATCTCCGTGATGAGAGTGGCGTCTTTGATTCCTTCTATGATAATCGTGTCTCCGATGTGCTCCTATGTGGTAAGCGAAGCGGACCGGGGAATTAACTTTTTCCACGGTGGGGTTGTCGGGGTATTTGGAACATCGGCAACGAATATACCTGTGATCGTCCTGTAGGATGAAGCGAAGCCGCAGCCACAAGAAGGAATAACTTAGAGAAAACTTTCTCCAATCAACTCGATGTATA
>JALXAI010000092.1 GCA_026992215.1 Desulfobacterales bacterium
ATAGAATTGAGAGCAAAAAGTCGCGGGATGCCCCCGGCTTTGACGTGAGAAGGCTCTTTAACTTCCTGGGGCTCAAAAGGAGTACCGTGGGCATGCTGGCCATGGTGGTTCTCCTGGGTATGGGAGAACGCATGGCGGAACGATTCCTCCCGATATACATTCTTGCCCTCGGTGGCGGCACCATGGTTATCGGGCTGTTACAGGCCATGGATAACCTGCTCTCCGCTCTCTATTCGTTCCCCGGGGGATATTTATCAGATCGGCTTGGCATCAAGCGCTCCCTTCTCATTTTCAATCTCCTGGCGATGGCCGGGTTTCTTATCGTTATCATTATACCCGCGTGGCAGGCCGTGCTTGCGGGAGCAGTCCTTTTTATCTCCTGGTCAGCTATATCTCTTCCGGCCACAATGAGCCTGATCCACAGGGTGCTGCCCAAAAACAAGCGAACCATGGGTGTCAGCATGCATTCGCTGGTTCGGCGCATCCCGATGGCCCTAGGCCCCCTGGTAGGAGGCGTTTTCATAAGTATCTGGGGGGAGAAAAACGGGGTAAGGCTCGCGTTCGTAGCGGCTCTTGTTCTGGCTGTTATTGCCACCGTTTTTCAGGAAAAAATGATTGAAGACGATAGACACAGGAGATCCGTGGGGAAAAATACCGCGGGATCTAGACCTGAAAAAAACCCTTTTAAACTGTATCGGTTAATGAGCTCTTCCCTTAAAGGACTGCTTATCTCCGACATCCTGATCCGTTTCTGCGAACAGATCCCTTACGCCTTCGTTGTCGTATGGTGCATGAAGGTGATCCCGGAGCCCGTATCGGCCGTTCAGTTCGGGCTTCTTACAACCATTGAGATGGCCACGGCTGTGTTGATCTATATTCCCGTGGCATATCTTGCGGACAGGAGCACCAAAAAACCGTTTGTATTGATGACCTTCGGTTTCTTTACACTTTTTCCGCTTGCTCTTTATTACAGTCGATCCATGAAATGGCTGATCTTTGCCTTTATATTGCGTGGGCTTAAAGAATTCGGGGAACCAACTCGAAAAGCGCTGATTATGGATCTGGCACCGGAGAACCGCAAGGCAGCCATGTTCGGGCTGTACTACTTGATTCGGGATATATTTGTATCTGCTGCGGCACTGGGAGGAGCTTTTCTCTGGGAGATAAGTCCCGGGGTCAATTTTCTCACCGCTTTTACCTTCGGTATTGTCGGCACCCTGGGATTTGCCATCTTCGGGAAAGACACCCCGATAGAGGCAAAATCGGGTAAGGTGCAGTAATCTTGAAACGCCCTTGGATTACCCGGAGCTAAACAGCGGGGCAAAAACGGCCATCTTCTCAAAAAACAAGAAGATCAATATACCGGTTACCCAACAAAAAGATCTTCGTCAGGGTCATCAAATCCATCGGGCTCTTCAAGCTCTTCCTCCCCTCTGAGGGCACGCAAATGATCATTTACCAGGTCTTCAAGCTCGAAAATCCGACTTTTGAACTCGCCAAGCAACTCCATCATCTCCTGGCAATCCTCTTCGTCCGTTTCACGCCACACCTCACTGTCCTGGAAGTGTCGAAGGAGAGTCAGAGACAGCCCGAGGGGCATAAGCGGCCTGTCCAGCGTCTCAAAGGAGTGGTTCTCGCCCACGATATTGAGATATACTTTCGGATACTCACCTCCGGGCCACGGAGATTGAAATCTCACGTACCTGATGGTGTTCATCCCCTCAAATACGATATCGGTAACTTCGCTGAAAACCTCCTTCAGGATGGTTCCATACCCGGATATCCAGTTTTCTATCTGTGTCTTGCTATCGTCTGACAGATTGGTATACGTAAAAAACCTTTCCACGTCGATCCTGGCTGCTATGGAAAGCATCCTGATAACTCTTAGCGGTCTAAAATTTCGCTCAGCATCAAACCACGCCCTTGCAGGTTTCTCGAGACCTTCTCCTTCCAGAAGAACTTCCATGACCCTTCGAAGGGTCTCGTAAACAATCTCGCTGAACCTGGTAAGCTCCTTGGCATCTTCAAAGAGCTCCCCGAGAAGTATCGGATTCGTGAAGTATTCCCTCAAGGCCAATGTGTGCATTTCGACCTCCTTGAATATTTCATCGCCCCATGTCCCGGGAGCGGTTATCATTACGCGCCTCAAGCTTGTTTCGGTGCCCGCTGTCTCCACGTGGGAAATAACTATAGCGAATATCTCAAAAAACAAAGCAGAAGTTAAATTATATTTTTTTCAAAAGCAAATAATATTGTATGCAATTTATGGTTAAGCGAAGGAGATATTCCCACGGATTAGTACAGGACAAACATCGGAAAAGGGCTCGAAGGATCCTCCCCGAATGCACCTGTATTTCAGACAACTTCATAAGATTCCTTA
>JALXAI010000093.1 GCA_026992215.1 Desulfobacterales bacterium
ATTTACGTTCACCGCCTTGATTGCATCAACGAGGAGATAGACTTCGTACCCGTTTTTAAGCGCATCTCTTACGGTGTTCAAAACACAGTAGTCAGTTGCGAGACCACCTATGAAGAGTCTTTTAATCACTTTTTCTTTGAGAAAATTGTCCAGGTCGGTGCCTTCGAACCCCGAGTAAGCGTCCCTGTCTTTAGCGGTTGCCTTGGAAATTATGGTGGTGTTTTTCGGGAGTAGGAGGTCTGGGGAAAACTCTGCCCCGCTTGATCCTCGAATGCAGTGAGGCGGCCATTGTCCGCCATACTCCATGAAAGAACAATGCTCCGGAGGATGCCAGTCCCTGGTAGCAATGATTGTAAGCCCTGCTTCCAAAAACTTTTCGATGTACTTGTTCAGCACCGGTATTATAGCGTTGCTCCCCGGTACTTCAAGGGTTCCTCCAGGCAGAAAGTCATTCTGGACATCTACGATAACCAGCGCATCATGTTGTTCAAGTCTTACCTTTCTTCTGCTCATGTCCTTAATTTTTTTTTGCCTGAAACATTCAAAAAAGCTTGGGCGGATCAAGCACGAGAATTACTTTCCCCTCACCGGTGACGGTGGCACCCGAAAAACCTTCCACGGCGGCGATGCCGTTACCGAGAGACTTGATAACAAATTCGTTTTCATTATAAAATTTATCCACCTTTACGGCAAGCTGGCGATTGTTTACGTTCAGGATAACGAGGCTCAGTTCGGGGGATTCGCCGCCAGCATTTCGGGAACCATTCCCGTTGGAACCCATGAGTTCGAGTGTCTGAGCCATATCGAATATGGGTAATAGTTTTCCTCTTACCACCGCCATTTCGCGGTCTCGATGGCTGTGGATCTGTTCGGGTTGAACCTTGACTGTTTCCACCACGTAATCAAGCGGAATGTAGAAGTGTTGTTTGCAGCTCTCCACTTCCAGCCCCTTGCTCGTAGCCAGGGTTAATGGTAAGCGGATGCTTATGGTGGTACCTTCTCCGGGACTTGAATGAAGCACAACATTTCCCCCGATTTTTTCAATATTTGTTTTCACGACGTCCATCCCAACGCCTCGTCCCGAAACTTCGGAGACCTTTTTGGCAGTCGAAAATCCCGGCAAGAAGATAAGGTTGCACAGGCTCTGATCGTCCAGGTCCGCCACTTCTTTTTCGGTTATGATGCCTTTTTCGAGGGCCGTTTTCTTTATTTTCTCAGGATCGAGTCCTTTTCCGTCGTCGATTATGTCAATAAAGACGTTTTGCCCCCTGTTGTAGGCCTGGAGTCTTATGATCCCTTCCTCCGGCTTGCCTTTTTTCTTTCTTTCTTCCGGAGGTTCTATTCCATGATCCGCGGAGTTTCTGATCAGGTGAACGAGGGGATCTCCTATGGCCTCTATAACCGTTTTGTCGAGCTCTGTTTCCTCACCGCTGATCTCCAGCCTGATTTTCTTGTTCAGGGTTTTCGCGAGTTCCCTGATCATCCTGGGGAATCTCGAAAACACGTTGCTCACGGGCAGCATTCTCGTTTTCATGATGGTGGCCTGGAGCTCGTCGGCTATTCTGCTGATAATATCCCCTGCCACTTTGACTTTTTTACCCAGTTCCGGGAGCTCGTAGTCTATGCTTATTTCTCTTGCAAGGTGAGCGAAGTTATTTTTGCTCACGATAAGTTCCCCGACAAGGTTCATGATTTTATCCAGGCGTTCCTGTGGTACGCGAATTACCTGGGATGTTATCGGCTGATCAATGTTTTTGGCTGGTGCCTTAAAAGCGGGTTTTTTAGGTTGAGATCCGGAGTCGGCCTTGCGGGGCTTGGCCCGGCGATCTCCTTTTTCCCTGAGTGTTTCCAGTTTTTTCTTCAGGTCTGCAATAAACAATTCTTCGTTTTCGTCTTTACCCAGTTTTAGAAAATCGAGGATATTGAGGGCCTCTGACGCTTCCTTTTTCAGAAGTTCGTGGTGTACTTTTTTACCGAGTTTTTCCAGGGTCTTGAAGCTTCTTATCATTTTCTTGAGGGCTTTTTCCCTCTTGTCGTCGTCTTTTATGTCCTCCAGACCTCCGGAGATGGCTTCCAGACACTGGTTAAGGGTGTTTGTGAAGGCAAATGATTTGGCATCGGAATCTCCGCTACTCATTATGTCTTCAATAGATTTGGAGGTTCCGTTTTGTCCGATGGAATCAAGCTGTTCCATGAGTCCGGTGGGATCAAAGCTCTTGGGCTGATTTTTCTGAAAATCCCTGAGCAGTATCTTGAGCCCGTCGGTTACGGAAAGAAGAACTTCAATCTGGTCCCTTGAAAGCAGCAAAGCCCCGTCTCTTACTTTTTGAATAAGGGTCTCAGCCCTGTGTGCCAGGTCCCGGAATGCCCCCAGCA
>JALXAI010000094.1 GCA_026992215.1 Desulfobacterales bacterium
TCGGCAACCCAGATAAGAGCAGGCTTCGAAAGCCACCTCTTTTCCGCCTGAATCTCAAGCAGGATCTGGATCAGCGCGCTGGGATCACATTGATGTTTATCAATAATTCGGTCGATATCTTTAAGCTCTCTTACAAGCTCCCTGATTATGTCCTCTTTTTTGCGTATCTTCCGGATTTCTTCTGCGTGTTTCAGTGCTACTTTCTCGAGCTCTCTGAGCTTCTCACCCAGAGATGCTTTCTCGCTCTCAGCTGCCAGGTAGTCACCAAGCACTTCCAGTCCTTTAAGCAGCACGTCCGTCTGGCTCATGTTCGAGGCTTTTTGTAACTCTTTTAACATAATCCTCTGCTCCTCGGTCACCCTTAAACTTATGGTACCTGATTTCTTTTTCTTCATATTCAATACCTTAATGTAATACTGTATTACAACCCAAAAACAAAGATAGCACAATTTTTCACAAATAGCAAATAAAATTTATCCGCCAACCTTTCAGGGAGGCAGATCGAAGCATATGATTTCCTCTCAAATACCCGTTATCCGATAGGAATGCAAGGGATTTCGGAATAAATTTCCCACAAGCCCTTCTACCCTTTCACTGCTTTACTATAAGAAAGAATTCTCCTTCGGCGTCTTACAATACTTTCCTTAAGACATGTAACTTTTTTGCATGTCTTATTTTCGATCTTAATCCCGGTAGTCCAATGCTCGAAGACGATGAGGAGAAGAAGCCCATTTGAGCGGAGGAAAGCGGATCGTGGGGTTTCTGAACAATGATCTGTTGAAGAGGTTGAGAAGGTTGAAAGGGTTGAGTGTTTTTTTCATTCCACCCTTTTCCCCTTGTCCCTCGAAGCATTAATTCCGGGAGGTGGGATTCCAGGTTCCTGAAGCGGGGTGGGAAAACCTGGGTCTAAAGCACAATGAAACGAAAACCATCGTTTGCTTCGGAGATCCGCCTCTGGTGGGACAGCTATTTTCACACAAACGAATAACAAATAACGTATAACGAATAACTCATCCAAACCTTTTGGTTGCGGCTTCGCTGCCTTAGGTTTTAAGTTTTACATGTTAAGTTTTAAATGAGGACAGCTTGCCGCAACGCTGCAGATGTCATTTATCCAATCGCCGGGCGCCGATTGGAGAAATGAAAAAGTTTTTCTTTGCGTACTTTGCTTGCCCTGTTAAAACCCATTACGCTATTTAACCGGGACGTCTTTGCGGTTAGAAAGCAAAGTGGTGTCCTGAGCATGCCGAAGGGCGGTGTCCTGAGCATGCCGAAGGATCGTATCGTACATTTTAGGTGCGGTAATGCTTCCTTCATATCCTATGGCGACGAGCCAAAAACGGATCAGCGATTCTTGCGTATTCTCAGCATTCACGCCAGAAAAGGACTGCTATCGAAACCGATCTGTCGGCCACATGTCCCGCTGATAAAGAATCTTCAACGTACCTTCTGGAAATCTCTGGGCATCCATGCATCGCGCATTGCTCAAACAGGCAAAAATCAAACGTTCCAATAAGATTATTTTGGAATCCGGCTGAAGCTCTGGCACTTATGTCCACAAGAGTTTGATGTTTTTGTTGCGATTTCTTTCTGAGACCCTGTAGAATGGATATCGGGGGTATAAGTAACTGCTCTGGGTGCCAAGGCAATCAAGAACAAACAACGCTCTGAAGCAAGGAGGCTTGCAATGAAGTCAAACCAAACCGGTTGTCCGGCACCCGCACTGCCTTCCCTCAAAATGTCTCCACCGATAGTTCCCAGGCGCTTGAGCGGATTCTGGAGAAGAACCGCGGCGTTTTTAATAGACATGGTCATCCTCGGTGTGGCAGGGACACTACTGGGTTTCTTCATGTTCGACAGGCTGGCACGGCTCGGTTCCTGGGGCCGGCTAATCGGGTTCACGATAGCAGCCGTCTATTTTGCGGTTCTTGAAAGTAACATCGGAAAAGGACAGACTCCCGGGAAAAAAGCCCTCGGGATAGAAGTTGTTAACAGGAACGGTAACAACATTTCTTTTATCCGATCGTTTTTTCGCTACCTTATCTTCGGGATACCCTTCTTCCTGAACAACATGATTTTACCCGCATCCCTCGCTTCTTCCACCACACTATCAATAATTGCCTTTCTGGTATTCGGACTTGGAAGTGCCCTGCTTTATCTCTACATATTTAATCGTCAGACCAGACAGAGCATTCATGACATCCTGACGGGAACCTATGTTGTGCGGACTCACCCGTTCGGGCCCGTGGTAGCAGGTGACGTTTGGAGACTTCACTATGTCGTTATCTGTGTATTGTGCGTGCTTGCCGTGGCTGCCGGCCCATATTTGAGCTCGTTGATCGGCCAAAACCAGACGTTGCAGAAC
>JALXAI010000095.1 GCA_026992215.1 Desulfobacterales bacterium
TGAGGTAAACGGGGTCATAAAGGCCGATGGTGGACTGAGCTCTGGAAGTGCTTCAGGAGATGGCTCCGGAGGAACGGTCAACATAGTCACAGATACCCTTTCAGGCACTGGCCTCATCACTGCCAACGGAGGCGGTAACGGGGGCCATGTGGGTGGTGGTGGCGGTAGAGTGGCCGTTACCTACTCCCAATCCTCATTGCCCGATGACAATATCACTTCTTCTGGTGGTGTTGGCCATTTCGGCAGCGGCCAGCCTGGGACCGTGGCAATTAATGGAACCTGGGAGTAAGAAGTAAATTTATATCGTTTTTGTGATGGCAGGTGTCGGGATTCTCGCTGTGGTAAACGAAGCGTGGTAAAGAATAGCCGTACCAAATTGGTGAGAAAGCATATAAAATACCACGTGCTGCTTGCAAATGTATGCTGTGCAAGGTTTCTTGATGCCTGCTGGTTTTATCTTTTTGATTCCCCCTGAAGCGTACCCGCGTATTTTTCCCTTGCATCACTTATGGCAAAAATGTACATCTATTAGCCTGAATGGATAATAGATGTACGTTTTTTAAAGCCGGGAAATCTGGAATGGAAAAGAAGCTACAGGGCACTGTCCTATACGTGGACGATGAACCGTCACTTAGGGAAATCGGTAAAACGATGCTGTGTTGCCTTGGTTTCGAAACCATTGTTGCTTCTAACGGCGAGGAGTGTCTCGAACTGGTAAAGGAGAAAGAAGGCACTATAGACCTCATAATTCTGGACCTGGTTATGCCGGGATTAAACGGTGAACAAACTCTCGAGGAACTACGTCGAAGAGAAATCAACGTGCCTGTAATTTTAACCACGGGTTTTGCTTTGAGCGATCTTCCGGAAGATCCGGGGAAATTAAAGTTTGCCAGGGCAGTTATAACAAAGCCCTTTGACCTTGAAAAACTGCGCGACGTTATAGATAACGTGCTGGGGGGAAGACAAAACATCTAGAACAGGTCGATTCTGGTTCGATCGATGAGCTGATTGCTGCTAATCGGAAAGAAAATCGTGCAACCTTTTGGGGGATGCCCTGTCTAAAATTGATGAAAGTTGATAATTTAAACAGAGAAGCCAGAGAGCATCGCCAGCAAGAGAAGGAAATCGATGATCTTGAAGTAATCGAAAGAATTCTTGGCGGTGAAGTTAATGATTTCGCTATACTGGTCCGCAAGTATCAGAAGGGCATCTATAACTATGCCCTTCGAATGGTTGGACACGAAGAGGAGGCCCGGGATTTAGCTCAAGACATATTTGTGGCTGCATATAAAGGGTTGAAAGGGTTCAGAGGTGAATCAAAATTTTCGACGTGGCTATTCAGAATAGCAATTAATCAAACAAAGAACAGATTGAAGTATCTCAGACGGAGACACTTCTTTGATGATGAACAACACACATCTGAATCCCGGGAAGCTCGCGACGCGTTTGCCACCCTTTCAGACCCTAAAGACAATCCCGAAGAGGCGTTTCTTAAGAAGGATTTTAACTCATTAATTATGAAAGGTTTGATGGAATTGCCACCGGAGGCCAGGCAGATAATAATTTTGAGGGACATAGAGGACCTTTCGTACGAGGAATTGAGTCAGATAATGGAGTTAAATTTAGGCACGGTAAAATCGAGACTCCACAGGGCAAGGCATGCATTAAGAAAGGTCGTGGAAACAAAGATGGCACAGGGGAAAAAATGAATTGCAGGGAAATTCAAAGGAAATTTTCCCATTTTTTCGATGATCTGTTATGCGGGAAAAAGAATGGCGTATTGTTTGAGCATTTGTCCAGGTGTGATACTTGTCGGAAAGCCTGGGAGCAGTTTGTCGGTATTTTCAATTCATTGAGATGCCTGCCAAAGGAAGAACTTCCCTTTGATCTGGTCCCTGGAGTTATGAGCAAAATCGAGGAAATAGAACTTAGAAGTTGCTGGTGGCGAAGACTATTTTCCCTGGAAGGCTTTAGACCCGTGGTCGGGGTTCTTGCGGTAACCTTAATCGTTTTCACTACTGTTATTATATATAAGAATCTCAAAGCTCCGCCAATGACCGCGCGGGTTACGGACATTTCAGAAAACGTCAGGGTTGCGGATCAGGTACAGAGAGGAACAGTTACGAGGTCTGCGGTGGCGCCGGGGCAATTCGCTGCCGGCGGTGTTCCATTGGCCAAAGACAGCAATACGGTGGTAACCATCTACGTGGATGACGTGGAACAGGCGGAGAGAAAAATATCGAGCCTTGCATCCCGGGTACTTTTAAGCAGAAACTATCGCCTGAATTCAGGCAATTACCCTCATAAGGTTCTTACCCAGTTCAGGATAGACATTCCGGCAACGGAGCTTGATTTTTTGAT
>JALXAI010000096.1 GCA_026992215.1 Desulfobacterales bacterium
GGGAACAGGTTGTGTGGAGCCACCCGGCCAACGATGAAGATACGCAGATGATGGCCGAAGATTATACCAGGATGGCCATTGTCAAGACGGAGAAAAGCGAACTCCCTGAGCCCCACAAGGAAGACATCAGCAAGGATATACTTGTCATTGGAGGTGGAATAAGCGGTATAACCGCTGCCCTTGAAGCGGCCAATGCTGGCTACAAGGTGACGCTCGTCGAAAAAGAAAAGGAACTCGGAGGTTTTGCTGCCAGGTGGTTTAAGCAGCTGCCAACGAAGGATCCTTACCAGGATCTTGAGGAACCGGTGATAACGGAGAAGATCGAAGAAGTAAAGGCCAACGACAACGTCAAGATTTATACCGGTACCGTTGTCGAAAAAATAGAAGGAGCGCCGGGACTTTTTGATGTTACCATCAAGTCCAACGGAAGCACGAACACGGAGAGGATAGGCGCCATAGTTCTTGCCACTGGCTGGAAGCCTTATGATGCCGGCAAGCTGGAAAAGCTCGGCTATGGTTCTCCGAACGTTATCACCAATGTCGAGATGGAGCAACTTGCTGCGAAGGGCAAGATTGTGAGGCCCTCCGATGGCAAGGAAGTCAAGAGCATAGCTTTCATCCAGTGTGCCGGTCAGAGGGATCAGGAACATTTAGCGTATTGTTCCGGTGTTTGCTGCCTGGTGAGTTTGAAACAGGCTAAGTATTTGCGTACGCAGGATCCCGACGCCAAGGCATTTATATTTTACAAGGATATGAGAACCCCCGGGTTGTATGAAAATTTCTACAAGTCCTGCCAGGATGATGAGGGAATATTCTTAACCAAGGGAGAAGTTGTAGGCGTTAGTGCCGATGAAGGTGGAGCCACGGTGGTCGTAGAGGACACGCTGATAGGAGAGAAGATCGAGGTAAATGTTGACCTGGTGGTGCTGGCCACTGGAATGGTTCCGAGCACGAAGGACGAGGCCATTCTTAACCTTGAATACAGGCAGGGACCCGGGCTTCCGGACCTCGAACTTTTCTACGGGTACGCGGATTCAAACTTCATTTGCTTCCCCTACGAGACCAGGAGAACGGGAGTCTATGCTGCCGGTGCAGTCAGACAGCCTCTTAACATCGCTGCTTCCATGGAAGACGCGGCAGGTGCGGCTTTGAAGGCCATACAGTGCGTTGAAATGACGTCACGGGGAGAAGCGGTTCATCCGAGGGCTGGCGATATTTCCTTCGCGGACTTCTTTATGCAGCGTTGTACCCAGTGCAAGCGCTGTACCGAGGAGTGTCCGTTTGGTGCCATCAACGAAGATGAAAAAGCCAACCCTTTGTATAATCCCACGCGTTGCAGGCGCTGTGCTGTTTGCATGGGAGCGTGTCCCGAGAGGATTATCTCGTTCAAGAATTATTCCGTGGACATGATCGGGAGCATGGTCAAGGCTATCGAGGTGCCGGACGAGTACGAAGAAAAACCCAGGATTCTTGTACTGGCATGTGAAAATGATGCCTATCCGGCTATTGACATGGCCGGTATAAACAGGATGGAATACAGTGCCTATGTCAGGGTGATACCGCTCAGATGCTTGGGATCCACCAATATCATCTGGATCGCCGATGCGCTCTCCAAGGGAATTGACGGAATTCTTCTTCTCGGATGCAAGTACGGCGACGATTACCAGTGCCATTTTATAAAGGGTAGTGAGCTTGCCAATTACCGGATGGAAAAGGTACAGGAAACTCTTGATCGACTGGTTCTGGAGTCTGAGCGTGTGCGTCTCCTTGAGATTGCGATCACGGACTACGATAAGATTCCTGGTATTTTCAACGAGTTCTTAGAGAAGATCGAAGAACTGGGACCCAATCCTTATAAAGGTTTCTAGGGGGTGAAAAAATGGCAAAGGGTTATGTGGTTGAACCGGATGTTGGTTTCGTAAGGGAGCTTCAGGAGCTGGGAGGCGATACGTTAAAGAAGTGTTATCAGTGTGCAACCTGTTCGGTTGTCTGTCCCATATCTCCTGATGACAGACCCTTCCCTCGAAAAGAAATGATATGGGCTCAGTGGGGCCTGAAAGATAAACTGATTGGAAACCCTGATATATGGCTGTGCCACAATTGCAATGATTGTTCGGCATATTGCCCGAGAGGAGCCAAGCCGGGGGAAGTTCTCGCGGCCGCTCGAAATTACAGCTTTCAGTATTACGCGTGGCCTAAATTTCTCGGGAAGGCCCTTGCAAACAGAAAGTCGCTGAGCTGGCTATTCGCCATTCCGGCGGCCATCTTTCTGTTCCTCATTTTCCTTGGCTATGGTAAGACCGGTGCCGAGCCGGGCAAGATAGTTTTTTCAAAGTTTCTGCCTGTTCTCTACGTGGATGCGGTGTTCATCCCCACGGCCCTATTCGCGATTACTGCCTTCGCTATTGGGTTGAAAAAGTTCCTTACCGAGATGAACGGGGGAAGTATGCCTCCCATTGGAGGTATCGTAAAGAGCCTTAAAAACGTGGTCCCTGTGATTCTCAGGCACGACAAGTTCAAGGAATGTACCGAGAACAAGGACAGGTACTGGGGACACCTGGGGATCCTGTACGGTTTTATTGGCTTGTTTGTCGTGACAAATCTTGTGTTTGTCATGATGGATATTTTCCACATGGAAGACCCGTTTTCGTTGCTCAATCCCGTCAAGATCCTTGCTAACCTGAGTGCCCTTGCACTCATCGGCGGTCTTGCGGTGGTTCTTTACAACAGGTGGAAGACGAGGGAAACTTCCGGTCTAGGGACGTACTATGACTGGCTGTTCCTGCTCGTATTGCTTGCTGTTGCCCTGACGGGTATACTATCCGAGCTCATGCGACTCGCGGGTATCGGTGCGCTGGCGTACCTCAGCTACTACCTGCACCTTATTTGCATTTTCTTCCTTTTTGCATATGCCCCGTTTTCCAAGTTTGCGCATCTGGCGTACAGGACAACGGCGATGGCTTATGCTGATTACATTGGCAGGGAACTCCCGGCAGAGGATAGCGAAGGGGAGGAAGCAGAAAAAGAAGAGGCCGCCAAGGAATAAAGCCGATACAGTTTCGGAAATCTCGGAGACTCCAGGGAAACAACCTGGAGTCTCTTTATTTGTGAGTAACCCGGTTTGTCTTGAAAAAGTTGCAATAAGCAGTTATTTTGTCTAAATGTTAAAGCTTAACCTGATCAGGGGGTAGTAAAATGAACCCGGTAAAGGATGAAATAAGAGACTACTTCGTCGCGGTATTAAACGAGGATGATGGTTCCCTCGAGATGGAACCTCATTGCGGCAGGTGTGATGAACACCTGAACGAGGACTATTATTGCGACAATTGCAGGAGAAATTGCATTTGCCTGGACATATATTGCGAGACCGAGACCACATATGCCGAAGTTACCAGGTTAATCGAGGGGCAGGAAAGATTTAAAAAGTTCAGGGCAATTAATGGATTGAAAAAATAAAATGGTAAACGGAAGGATCTTGCAATGGACAGACCGGACAGATTTGGGAGGGTTCAGCCCAGGAAAGGGTTGATTCTCTCCGAGGAAAGTACGTTCAACTTTGACTGCAAGCCCGGTGTTTCGTGTTTTACGAAGTGCTGCAGGAAAGTCAACATATTCTTAACTCCGCTTGACGTGGTGAGATTAAAAAATCGACTCGGAATAACATCTGATGAATTTCTGAGAAAGTATACCACGACGATTACGAGCGAAAGTTCCGGCCTTCCCGTGGTTGTATTGAAGCTTTCCGAGGACGACGAGCAGAAATGCCCCTTTGTGACCGACGAGGGATGTACGGTTTACGAGGACAGGCCGTGGCCGTGCCGGATGTATCCGCTGGATAAGCACGAGGGCTCAAGAACCTTTTACTATTTCATTGATAACCCTGAATGTCTCGGATTCCGGGAAAAAAAGGAGTGGACGGTAAAGCAATGGGAGCAAGATCAGGGCATTAACGAGTACAGGGAATACGACTATCTGCTGTTTGATATCCTGGCAGTGGAAAAATGCCTCGATGAAAAGATAAGCAACGAAAAAATAATAGATATGTATTACATGGCCTGTTACGATATTGACCGTTTCAGACGATTTGTTTTCGGCAGCCGGTTTCTTGACATATTTGATATCCCTGAAGAAACCATCGAAAAAGTGAGAGAAGATGACGGGGAATTGCTCAAGCTGGCACTAAAGTGGTTGAAATTCGGGATGGTTGGTGGTAAGTCGCTCAAGATCAAGGATGAAGTCCTGGAGGCTGCAAGGAAAAAACAGGAATCGCAAGAAACCGGAAAAGTCAGCGGAAGTTAGTTATGGCAACTACAAGCGCCAAGCAGAAAATCCAGCATGATCAGATGGCTCCCCTGGACGGCCCTTTCAGGTTTGCCTGTGACCCGTCAGTGCCCTGTTTTAAAGAGTGTTGCAGGGACCTTGATCTCATTCTCACGCCCTATGACATCCTGAGACTAAAGCAGGGTATCGGGCTCACCTCGGAAACATTTATTGAAAGATATGTCGTATGGGACTTTTCACACGAAATGGGCTTTCCCACGGCAAAGTTGAAAATGTCCGATGATGACAGTAAGCTGTGCCCTTTCCTTGGTAAAGACGGCTGCGATGTCTATGTAAATCGCCCCAGCGCCTGCAGAATCTATCCCCTTGCCCGGGCAACTCAAAAGCACGCGAGATTCGACAGGACTACCGATGCTTATTTTCTGGTGCGTGAAAGCCACTGCAAGGGTTTCGAGCGTGGGCGGGAGTGGAGCATCGAAGAATGGAAACGTGACCAGGGGCTTGATGACTATTTTGAAATGAACGACCTGTGGACGGCAGTGGTTTGCAGCCCGTTTAAAGAAAGGAGAGGCAAGCTTTCTGATAACGATCTCAAGGCCGTTTTCATGGCAGCATACAACCCGGAAATGTTCAGGAAGTTTGTTTTTCACAGCAGTTTGCTTGACAGGATAGTAATTGACGATGGCGAAGTGGAAAAAATGAAAAGCAGCGAACGGCAATTGCTGAAATTCGGGTTTGCCTGGTTGCGGTTTGTGCTTTTCGGTGAATCAACCATAAAATTAAGAGACTAGTTCAAGGAACTCAGAGGGTAATAATGCTCAGTTTAATGCGGAAACATGCAACTTCATGGATTATAAAGGTTGCATTATTCTTGATAATTATCGTTTTTATATTTTGGGGTGGTTATTCGTACACTGCGAGAAGGGCAAGTCTCATAGCCAAGGTTAACAAGGACTACATAACGATAAACGAATACAACAAGGCATACGACAACCTTGTGGAAAGTTACAGGAGGCGCTTCGGGGGAAACTTATCCGATAAACTCCTTGAAAGCCTCAACCTGAGAAAAAAAACCCTGGACATGCTTATAGAGAGACATCTTCTTGCTTCTGTTGTCCGCAAGCTTGGTTTGATGCCCACTGCCGAGGAAATTCGGAGAAGCATTGAAAATTATCAGATTTTCAAGACCAATGGTCGCTTTGACCCTCAAAAGTACGAGCTCATTTTGCGAAGGGTTCACCTGAGCCCCGAGGCCTTCGAGAGTCAGCAATCCCTCGAGCTTGCGCTAAACAAGCTTCAGAGGATAGTTACCCGAAATGCCAAAGTTTCAGACAAGGAAGTATCCGATTACTTTCACTTCAACCAGGATGAAGTTAAAGTCAGTTACGTTTTGGTAGATCCGAAAAAATTTACCGTCAAAGATGATCCCGAAAAGATAAAAGAATTTTTCGAAAACAACAAAGAAAGGTACAGGGAGCCGGAGAAACGGAAATTTGACCTTGTTCTGTTTCGGTATTCCGATTTTGAGAAACAGGTAAAGCCCACGGAAGGCGAAATAAAGTTCTATTACGATGAACACAAGCGGGATTTTTATGAAGAAAAGAAAGTAAGAGCTCGTCACATCCTGTTTAAGATACCTCCCAGGGCGTCCAGGGAGGAAATCGAGAAAGTGAGAAAAAGGGCCGAGAAGGTTCTGAAAATGGCGAGAGAGGGCAAAGATTTTGCCGAGCTTGCGAAGAAGTACTCCGAGGATCCAGGGTCTGCCAAAAATGGCGGGGATCTGGGTTTCTTCACGTATAAAATGATGGTCAAACCATTTTCCGAGGCGGCGTTTTCATTGAAGCCCGGACAAATAAGCGGGCTTGTGAGAAGCCCGTATGGCTTTCACATCATCAAGGTTGAGGAAGTAAAGGAGGCAAAAACGCTGCCGCTAAAAGCGGTGAAAGGAAAAATCATAAAAAAACTCAAGGAGCAACGGGCGAAAGACCTTGCTCAGGAAGCGGCCGGTGATTTCGCAGACCTTGCATTTTCCATGGAAAGTGTTGAGAAGGCCGCCAGGGAAAAAAAGCTTGCCGTGGCTTCCTCGGGACTGGTCAAGGAAACCGACCCGTTGCCATTGCTTGGCAGGCAGCCCGGGATAAGCAGGAAGCTCTTTTCCCTTGACGAAAAGGAAGTATCCCAGCCGCTTGAAACCAGGGACGGCCTGGTTGTGGCCCAGGTCATGGAGATCCGGGAACCTGAAATTCCCGACTTTAAAGCCGTCAGGGATAAGGTTAAGAAAGACTGGGAAAATGAAGAACTGAAAAAACTTGCTGAGGAGAAGGCAAGGGAAATCCTTGATGCCTGGAAACAGGGCAAGAAAATCAGCGAAATTGTGAAAAAGGAAAACCTTACCTTCAAAGAAACGGACTGGTTTTCGAGGAAGAAGCCGTATTCAGAATTTGCGGGGAATATAGGGCTCTTTGAGTCAATATTTTCGAGAAATAAAAATAACCCTTTTCCGGATCAACCGATAGAAGTAGGCGGCAAGTGGGTCGTGTTCAAGGTAACCGGATGGAAACCCGCAACCGGGGATAAGCTCAAGAAGGAAAGAGAGAAAATATACGGAATTCTGCTGGCTCAAAAGAGGCAAATCTTGTGGAATGCGTGGGTTGAGCAGATGAAGGCAGAGGCTGATATCGAAATTCTCAAAGACGAGTTCAAATAAAAAAATGGAGCGGGAGACGGGATTCGAACCCGCGACCCTCAGCTTGGAAGGCTGATGCTCTAGCCAGCTGAGCTACTCCCGCTCGAAAGCTCTATTATTCATTAACATACCCTTTGATGGTTTTCAAATAAAAATTTTGCGAATAAATTCGCAGAGGGACTCAAGGTTCCGGGCTTAACCCGGCCGAAGGAGGGAGACATGTTGAGCCTCATAGGTCAGCTTCTTTGCGAAGGATTGAAGAAAAGTCTTGCCAGTCCGCTTCCCTGGGATATACCCTGGTATGATACCGCCCACATGATTTTTTTCGGAATTCTTTATACTGTGCTCGGTGTTATAAGCCTGGGGCTCTTGATTGCCATCATAAAAACCATCGTTTCCATGAGAAAGAGCGGGGATAATCATTAGCCGGTATACGGGCTCACGCAAGTTTCCGGCAAACACGGGAATACAAGCACCCACGATTCACAATGCCCCGGCGAACCTGCTGTGGGCCGTTTTTATCCCGGGTATGCGCTGCCATTCAGCAAGCATACGTAGAGGGAACCTGGTGAAAACGATGAATTGGCGTCTCCGCGTTATGTAACGATAGAAATCTTTACCCTACCCAATCTTGTTACACTTCGAGCATCCTGTCCAGTGCCAGCTCAGCCCTTTGTCGGATGTTTTCAGGCACCGTGATTCTGGGGGCAAGCTCCTCCAAGGAACGCAGTATTTTTTCAAGAGTAATTTTTTTCATATCCTGGCAAACAAGACTTTTGTGGAGCGGGATAAAATGTTTGTTCGGATTGGTCTTTTTTAATGTATGTATCAATCCCATCTCAGTTCCGATGATAAAGGAGGTTTCATTGCTTTCTGTTGCGTATTTGATCATACCCGATGTACTGAACACTGCGTCTGCCAGCTCCAGGACCTCGGGCCTGCATTCGGGGTGCGCGATAAACGTGGCATCGGGATGCCTTTTCTTTGCCTCGAGCACGTATTCGGCTTTCATATTGTGATGCACGGGGCAATAGCCGTGCCAGAACCGTATCTTT
>JALXAI010000097.1 GCA_026992215.1 Desulfobacterales bacterium
GGGCCTTTGCAACGTTTAGACAGTTTTCGGTAACTCCCCCAACCACCTTGGGTATGTTACCGGTATGAAATTCCTTGTTTCCCGGATCTTCTCTTTCCGGCGAAAAGGCGAGGAAAAAGTCTTTTCCCACCTCGAGGTCTTTCTTGCTCAAAATGGGTAATACCAGCTCCTCCGTGGTACCCGGGTAGGTCGTGCTTTCTAGAACCACCAGCTGCCCCGGGCGAATGAACTTCGCGATGGTCTCGCTAGTACTTACGAGGAACCGAAGATCAGGATCCATTTTGTCGGTCAGGGGCGTGGGAACACATATCACAATACAGTCAGCTTCTGATAACCTGTCGAAACTTATGGTTACATCAAGCCTTTTTTGTTCCAGGAACTTGTTTACCGGCTCGATCGGTACGTGTTTTATGTATGATTCTCCGTGGAGCAGGGCGTTTACCTTCTTGGAATCTATGTCAAAACCAATGCCCTGGAAGCCCTGCTTTACGAACTGTATCAAGAGCGGCAAGCCCACGTATCCGAGCCCGATTACACCGACCACTGCTTCTTTGTTTTCGATTTTCTTGAGTAATTTTTCAAACATTTAACTGTTACCTCCGCGCAGAATCATGCAATAATCATAATACACACTATTTTTGAGATAGAAAGACAGTGAATAAACAAAGCACGAAAAACTTTTTTTGTTTCCTGAAATATCTTATACTTGTTTCCTGAAGAACTTGGCAAGTATCTTTGGTCGTTGTCAATCCAATAAATATAGCGCTGAGGTTGCATAGTTTACCGAGATCAATACCCGGGGCCATAAAAAAGGGGTTAAACATTTTAAACAAATACGGAGGGGAATAATGCGAATTTCCGTAATAGGCACAGGGTTTGTCGGGTTGACCCACGCCGCGGTGTGTTCCGAGTATGGTCACGAAGTTGTGGCCTACGACACGGATTCAGCCAAAATAGATGACTTCAAATCCGGGGTCGCCGAAAACATTGAAAAGCACGTAAACGAGCCGGGACTATGGCAGGTAATCAAGAAAACCATGGGCAGGTACCTTCATTTCACGACCGATATTAAAGAAGCCCTTGATGACGTTGACGCAGTTTTTTTCTGCTTGCCGACCCCCCCTAATCATGACGGGTCCACGGACCTTTCCATATACAGGTCGGCAGTGGATGACGTTTGTGAGGCCCTCAAATCCATTGAAAGAAAAAGAAGAATATTGTTTATAAACAAGAGCACTGTTCCCATAGGCACTGCCAGGGCGCTTCAAAAACAGGTGAAAGAACACGGTATCGAAAATTTTGGCGTCGCTTCCAATCCCGAATTCTTGCCTGAGGGAGAAGCGGTGCAGGCTTCAAGAAAGCCGAACAGGGTAGTTGTGGGATGCGACGAAGAGCAGGATTTCAGGACGATGAGAAGAATCTATTCCCAGTTTGTGAACCACGTGAGAACCGCTTACATTGAAACAACTCCCGAGACCGCTGAAGCCATCAAGTACGTCGCCAACACCCTCCTGATGACATATATCTCGTTCTGGAACGGGGTGGGAGCACGGCTGGCGGAAACCTTTCCGAATATCATAATGGAACACCTGCGAAGGGGTGTTACCTCCGACGAAAGAATCAGTACCTGGGGTTCTTACGTATCAAACGGTGCCGGGGGTAGTTGTTTCGGTAAAGATATACGCTCTCTGATCTACCAGTTGAAAATGAAAGCCGCAAATACTGACCTGCTGGAAGCGGCACACGAAATAAACGAATACCAGAAGGTTTACCTCGTGGAGCGGGCTGTCACTGAAGCGGGGTTTCATTTCAACAACAAGAAAGTGGCTTTGCTGGGTCTTGCGTTCAAGCGGAGAACCAACGACATGAGGGAGTCGTCCGCGTTGAGGGTCGTGGACGCACTACTGGGAAAAGGAGTCAGCGAAATCAGGGCCTACGATCCCCTGGCCAACGAAGAAGCCAAGAAATATTTCAGGGCGGACAAAAACTATCTTTACAAAAACGTCACCTATTGGCCTTCGGCAAAAGAAGCCCTCCAGGGAACAGATGCTCTTTTCATAAGCACGGACTGGGAGGAGTTCAGGGGAATATCCAGTACCATTGAGCGCACCGTAAAACCGCCTTACCTTGTGATCGACGGCAGAAGAATGATCCCGGATTACAGGGAATTAAACGAGATGGGCTATACCTATCTCGCTGTTGGATCCCCGGTTTTATTTGGCGAACCTTTTGAGCACTGAAAAATTACCTGATCCTGCTATCTCCTCTGATGGACTTGCAGGTTTTTTCGTGGAGACGGCTGAGCCAGTCTTCTTTTACCTTGTATGGTGAGATGAGATT
>JALXAI010000098.1 GCA_026992215.1 Desulfobacterales bacterium
CCAAATTGTCAATTAAATTCGTGACACGACCGAAATTTTATGCTAATTTGCATCAAAAATCCTGGATACTATTGAATTACTTTCGGGGATATCGCTATTTATTCTTTTAAATCAGCAACTTATGATTGGGCGGATCTGTCTTTGATAGACGATGCAGTAGTTATAGACCCTTACTCATATCGTTTAATCCCTGGTTGGGGTTGATTTTTTTAACCTGTTTTAAGAAAAAAATCACAAGTAGGAGAGGCGGGCCAGGCCACCTGTTTTGATCCCGGCGATATGCTACCGGGGCGGGGGGTACTTGCACGAAAACGGAACGTACTAATAAATCCGGTAAAGGGTTGTTGGTCCGGACCGGCACAAGGGAATTTCAGATCAGTATTATTTGGAAAAGGGAGAGGCTATGGCAGAAAAAGTTACTTTAACCATTGACGGGAAAAAGATTACTGCTGATGCTAGTATGACCATTCTGGAAGCTGCACGCCAGAACGGCATAAAAATCCCGGCTCTTTGCTACGATCCGCTTCTTGCTCCTCTCGAAAACTGTCGTTTGTGTATTGTGTCCATTGAGGGGGAGGAACAGTTCAGGGCTTCCTGCGGGACGCCTGTTAAAGAGGGCATGACAGTGGTCACAGATAGCGACGAGATAAAGGCTACCAGGAAGCTTCTTCTGGATATGTTGCTTGATGATCACTACGGGGATTGTGTGCCACCCTGCCAGATCACCTGTCCTGCGCACATAGACATCCAGGGTTATATTGCGCTGATCAGGGAGGGGAAGTATCTGGAAGCGGTAAGACTCATCAAGGAAAAGAATCCCATGCCGGCGACCATCGGCAGAGTGTGTCCGCATACGTGTGAATTCGCATGCCGCAGGAATCTCGTGGACGAAGCGCTGGCAATAAATCCGTTAAAAAGGTTCGCTTCGGATGTGGAGCGCAAGAGTGGAACCAGGGTGCTTCCGAAAGTTCCGGAGGAGAGCGGCAAGAAGGTGGCCATAATTGGCGGCGGTCCTGCCGGGTTGAGTGCAGCTTACTACCTGCGTAGCCTCGGACATGGTGCGACTATTTTTGAAAGCCTCGAAAAACTCGGCGGTATGCTCCGCTACGGCATACCGGAATATCGTCTTCCGAAGGCAATACTCGACTGGGAAATCGATGGTATCCTGAGTCTGGGAGTTGAAGTTCATACCGGTAAGAAATGGGGTAAGGATTTCACCATTGAGGATTTGAAAAAACAGGGATTTGACGCGATTTTTATCGGCATCGGTGCGTGGGCGGTGAGGAAACTTGGAGTGGAAGGGGAAGATCTGGAAGGAGTAATATCGGGGGTAACCTTCCTGAAGGACGTTGCTGCGGGCAAAGACGTAAAGGTGGCGGAACGTGTTGCAATAATCGGCGGTGGAAACGTGGCAATAGATGCTGCCAGGACATGCCTGCGCATGGGAGCAAAGGAAGTAACGATTGTTTACCGGAGATCCAGGAAAGAGATGCCAGCGAACCCTGAAGAAATAGATGCAGCCGAGCACGAAGGAATTAAGATGCACTTTCTGGCTGCACCCGTCAAGCTGCATGGAGAAAACGGCAGGCTCAAGAAACTGGAATTTGTCAGGATGGAGCTGGGTGAGCCGGATGCCAGCGGAAGAAGAAGACCGATTCCCATTGAGGGGTCGGAGACAACAATAGAAGTGGATCAGCTTATTACTGCCATCGGTCAGTTCCCGGACCTGTTAAGCCCCGAGGAAGACAAGTACATGGAAAAACTGGGAATTACCCGGTGGAAGACCTTTGAAGCGGATCCTGAAACCATGTACACGGGCAAGGAAGGCATTTTTGTCGGTGGTGATATCTACCATGGGCCTCTCACGGTGATCACCGCCCTTGCGGACGGTCGAAAGGCCGCCTATGCTATAGACCGATATTTCAAGGGCGAAGATCTGAAACCACCCAAGGAAGAATTCAATATTTCGCGAGGCAGTTTTGACAGCATTGACAGGTCTATTTTCGAGATATTTCCCAAGCAAGAACGGGAGAAAATGTCGGAACTCGAAGTAGCCGAGCGTGTTAAGAATTTTGCGGAGGTTGAGCTTGGGTTGACGGAAGAGCAGGCTCTGGAAGAAGCCAAGAGGTGCCTGCTTTGTGGTTGCGGTGCCGCCTATGACTGCCAGTTCAGAACGCTGTTGACGGAGTATGAGGTTGCGAGCAGAGAGCAAACGCAGCCAAGAGTCGATTATAAGACGCTGGAAGAGTTAAACACCAGCGAGTACATAATCGTGGATCCCAACAAGTGTATCCGGTGCCAGCGTTGCGTAACTGTATGCACCTACTACGAGTGTGCTGA
>JALXAI010000099.1 GCA_026992215.1 Desulfobacterales bacterium
CAATAAGCTCTTTTACAATGTCTTCGGTGTGACTGACTCTTATACTTCTGCCGCATTTAGGGCAATGTAGATCGGCTAATCTTGAAAACAGGAGCCTCAAAAAGTCGTAGATCTCGGTTACGGTACCAACCGTGGAGCGCGGGTTTGTTCCTATTGGCTTGTTTTCTATGGCAATGGTGGGGCTGAGTCCCTCCACGGAATCTACATCAGGCTTATCGAGCTGCTCTATGAACTGGCGAGCATATGTTGACAAGGACTCTATGTACCTTCGCTGACCTTCGGCGTATAAAATATCAAAGACAAGAGACGATTTGCCAGAACCGCTCGGACCGGTGATTACCGTAAACGAGTTGTGAGGGATGCAGAGATCCACGTTTTTGAGATTATGCTGTCGCGCTCCTTTAACAATAATGAACTTTCTGTATAGATCCCTGTGCTCTTCAATCATCTTGAAATCAGCTGTTTTCTTCCTTTCTGCGGCGATTGATAGCGATCTTCGCTGCCAGATCAAGCGCTTCCATAAAACTTGCCGGATTGGCTTTGCCCCTGCCGGCTATGTCGTAAGCTGTTCCGTGGTCTACCGAGGTCCTGACAACGGGCAGCCCCAGGGTGACGTTTACGGCATCATAAAAGTGCAAGAGCTTTAACGGTATCAAGCCCTGGTCGTGATACATGCTCACAACGGCATCATACTTACCCTCGTAGGCCTCGCGGTAGATAGCGTCAGGCGGGAAAGGTCCATGCACGTCAATCCCCTGCTCTCTAGCCTTCTTTATTGCCGGCGCAATGATATCTATCTCTTCTGTTCCGAACTTTCCACTCTCACCCGCGTGCGGATTCAGTCCGGCAACGGCCAGGCTAGGCTCACTCAACCCAAAATCTTTCAGCAGTGCCTGAGCGGTGATAGATATAACCTCAGCGATGTTTTCCTTTGAGATTAGTTCCGCCACTTTTGAAAGGGGACAGTGGATGGTTACGAGGGATACCCTTAGCTTCTTTCCGGCAAGCATCATGACAAAACGCCTGGAATCGGTAAGGTGAGCCAGGAACTCCGTATGTCCGGGATACCTGAATCCGGCCCTCTCTTTAAGAACGGCCTTGTTCAGAGGAGCAGTGCATATAGCGTCTGCAAATCCTTTAAGAGCAAGGGATACCGCCAGCTCTATCCAGTCGATGACGGCTCTTGCCCCGGTGTCAGAGAGATTCCCGTAGTGCATATCCCCGAGAGAAAGTTCGTATCTGCCGGGCAGAACCGCAACGTTAGTGGTATCCCGTATCTCCTCTGCGCCGTGGATCACATCGAAGTCGAGATTTATGCCGAGGTTTTTCTTTTCTCTTTCAAGAGCGCGCGGAGCGCCAATGATAAGGGGTACACAGTTTGTTCGACTGCGAATACTGGAAAGTCCCTTTAAAATAACCTCGGGACCAACCCCTGAGGGGTCCCCCATTGTAATTGCCACTACTGGCTTTCGAGGCACTTTCATCTTCCAACCTGCCTTCCAGCCGGGATTGATAAAGTAGTAAGAAAACTCTGCTTTGACCTCTCCATTATAATCTCCATCGATGATAAACCCAAGGGGAGACTGCCTATTTTTCGACATTCGGGAAATGGCAAACAGTGAATTCTGTAACATGTTTCCCATGGATCCGGTGAGCCGCAGTAAAACCGGATCCTGTCACCGGGTTCTTGGAAACATTGTTTGGTCGTCTTCGTTATGGCATGGGGCCTGACTGCAAAGGAAAAGTTCGCGGTTCCGCATCGGTACAGTGGAAAACTTCTGCTAAGATTATTCATAAGAGATTTTGAGCCGTGTTTCGCCTTTAGATGCCGAATTATGTGCTTACACCCGGTTTTGATGTCATCATCAGGTAAGCCATAACCTGGGTGTCCATTACCATGTTTTTAAGAAGGCAATACTCGTTTGGCTGATGTGCGGTCTTTGTGATTGTCTGCCACACCGCCACGTTAAGATGGCGCTTTCGAAGGTGCGCTGCGACAGTCACGCCCCCAATGCCGCAGGCCTGTGCTTCCTGGTCTCTGAGCAGCTTAACGGCCCTTGCGATGTTTACAACTACCGGGGAGTCGGCAGGTGTAGGGGCAGCTGCCTGATCGTACATTTCTGTGCTTATGTTGACTACGACTCCGAAGTCGTTTTCTATCTTTTGAGCGATCTTTTGAAAGGCATCGACAACCGTTTCAAGATCGTAGCACGGAAGTATTCTGCAATCAAAATAAACTGTATCTTCTCCGGGAATAGTGTTTATATTCTCGACGTTCGGTTCCTTTTTTGTCGGTTCAAAGGTGCTTGCCGGGGGGCGAAACATGGGGTCGGACTCGGGAAACGTCTTAAAAAGATTTTCGCTTTCCACGATGAAATGAGCCGTTGCGCGTAAGGTGTTTTTTCCTTTCTGGGGAACGCTTGCGTGACATTGTTTCCCCTTGATTGAAACCTTCACCCACAAAATGCTCTTTTCGGCTACCTCGATCATTGTACCATCTTCGTTACCGTAGTCGGGAACAAGAATAAGATCATCCTTCTTGAAAAGACCGGGGTGTTCTTCGAGTAAAAATTGAAGACCTTTCTTGCTTCCTGTTTCTTCATCGGCAACAAAGAGAAGCTTCACCGTGAGCGCCGGGGTAATGTCAAGTTGTTTCAATATCCTGGCCGCGTGAAGCGAACATACGATCCCCTGCTGGTTGTCCTCAACTCCTCTGCCGACAATCCTGTCTTCCATGATCACCATGTCAAAAGGGTCATGGTCCCAAAGGGAAAGATTACCTGGGGGAACCACGTCCATGTGGCTGATGATGATCAGGGATCGGTCGGTACTTTTTCCGGGTATGCGCAAAAGGAGATTGGGCCTGAAACCGCAGGAAACTCTTTTATCCGGGGCGTTCAACCACTCAATATCTCCGAGTTCTTCCTTTTCCATGTATTGAGCAAGGGCTTTTGCCTTTTCTTCTTCCCCGTCTCCGCCGTTTTCCGGTCCCATGGCAGGTATTGCCGTGAGTTTTTTCTGTAAAGCTATCATGTCTGGAAGATATTCTTCGGATCTGGCTTTCAGATTGCTGACATCGACCTTCATTCTTTGCCCTCCTTTCGCTGTACCCGTCGGGCTCATCATAAACAAATTCCGTGTCTCGGTAAATGGTTAATAATATGTATAGGCTGTTTCGATGATGGGCGAGACTATGTATAGGAAATTCCGAATTGACAAATTGGTTTTGCTTATATTATACGTCTCACAAACGTTTCTTCTTGAGTGTACCGCAATGTTTACGTATTCAGGCTTCACGTGAAAATAGATCTCACCATGCTGCCCGTGATTGGTTGGCAAAAACCATGTCGGGTTTCACCACTCAGTCGGCAATTCCTGCCAAGTAATTTCTATCGGCGCTGAGGAAGTCTTGAAAATTGCGGGACCAGGCGCCGGCATATCGGGAAATTTATTAATTCGGTTCAAGGAGGAATGCATGAAAAAGACAGTTATGATAAACCTGTGCCTGTTGTTGACATTGCTCTTTTCAGTATACGGTTTTGCTGGGGGTTTGGACCTATTTGAGGGGCTTTCCGGAACGTTGCGGATCGCCGGGGGAACGGCGCACATCAAGTGTGAAATGTTAGCCGGCAAGCGGATTATGAGAAGGTTCCCCGGTATTACGATAATTATAGGTGGAGGAGGCTCGGGCGTGGGTATAAAACAGCTTTGCGAGGGATTAATCGACATAGGAAACACTGGAAGGGCGCCTACCGCTGCAGAGATCGAAAGGTGCAACCTAAACGTGTACAAGTTTGCTGTGGATGGAATCGCGGTAATAGTTAACCCGCAGAGAAAAATCCAGAACATTTCCACGGCGCAACTTGTAAACGTGTTTAGCGGAAAAACCACTAACTGGAAAGAACTCGGAGGACCTGATGCAACAATAAACGTTTATACAAGGGACTCTGAGAGCGGAACCAGGAAAGTGTTCTGGAAAAAGGGGCTGAAAAGGGCCCCGATAACCAGGAGGGCAAACTTCGTAAAATCAAACGCTGCCATGAAAACAGCCGTTGCCGGTGATCCTCTCGGTATTGGCTACATTTCTCTCGGGGTGGCAGACAGTTCAGTAAAACCACTGGCCATTGACGGGATCTACCCCTCGATAGAAAACGTGAAAACGGGGAAATATAAGATAGCTCGTGGACTTTACATGAACACGCGGGGCAAGCCCGGAGGGCTGGCCAGGGCGTTCATTGACTACATGTTGAGTCCCGAAGGACAGGAACTTGTAAAGGGTTGCGGCTTTCTCCCGGTAAAATGATGGATTGTCGCCGTAAGGCTCAGATCTCCAGGGCCATCCTGGTTCTGTCTACCGTGGTAACAGGATCCATGGCCCTGGTAATATTCTTGTTTCTCTTTCGTTTTTCGTTGCCGTTGTTTTCTTCGGGGTCCCTGGGAAAGTTTTTGAGCAAAAACTGGGACCCGGACGCGGGGGCTTTCGGAGTCTATCCCATGATAGCTGGCTCCGCGTGCATTGCTTCTCTGGCGATGGTGCTGGCCGCACCACTGGGAGTGGCACTTGCCGTGTTCATGGAACTTTATGCTGGCTCGCGCTTCTCCCGGTTTTTGCGGTATTTCGTGGAATTGATGAGCGGTATTCCGACAGTGGTTTATGGTTTTTCCGCCCTTTTTATCCTTGTTCCGCTTGTCAGAAATACTTTCCGATATGGAAGCGGCTTTTGTGTACTTAGCGCCTCGCTGGTACTCGCACTTCTCGTGATACCGACCGTTTCCCTGATTACGATGGATCGGATCAGGGAAGTACCGCGAGATTTTGTGCTGGCTGCAGGATCCCTTGGAGCAAGCCGCCTGGAAACGTTGCTGCGTGTTCAGCTTCCGTATGCCTGGAGAGGTGTAATTTCCGCCGTGGTTCTTGGAGGCGGGAGGGCTCTTGGAGATACGATAATAGCCCTGATGCTGGCAGGAAATGCCGTTAGCGTTCCATCGTCTCTGCTTGATTCCGCCAGAACTCTCACGGCACACATTGCCCTTGTGTCTGCTGCCGACTACGAATCATTGAGCTTTAAGGCAATATTTTTGTGCGGGTTGGTGCTTTTCTTGTTTTCGATGTTCAGTATCGTGTTTCTCAGAGTTGTAGAGCGATTAAAGGAATGAATCGGGTAGTAGTGCTCACGATTAAAGTGTTGTTGTGGGTGACCGCCGTGGTGGTACCCTGCTTTGTCGGGATGCTTTTGTTCTTCTTACTCGATAAAGGTCTTCCCGTCATATCACTGAAGCTTTTATTTGGAGACGTTGCCCCTGTAAAAGCGCTGCTTTTGCGAGAAAGGGTGTTTGACGGGATATTTCCCGCGATGGCCGGGACGTTTCTCGTGGTACTTCTTTCAGTGATGTGGGCTATTCCCATGGGGGTGCTTTCAGGAATATACGTTGCTGAATTTGCAGGCGGAACGGTGAAGAAAATACTCGATATTTCCTTTGATGTGCTTGCGTCCGTCCCATCCATAGTCATTGGTCTTTTTGGTTTGACGCTGGCAATCTTTCTTCACAAAAACATTTCTCACCGTATTTATCCATGTCTCCTGATATCAAGCGCGGCCCTGGCGATACTCATATTGCCTTACATCGTGCGCACTACGGAGCTATCCATAGAAAGTGTTAGTCTTCCACTCAGACTGGCAGGGTTGTCCCTTGGGGCAACCAAGCAAAGAAATCTGCTGAGCGTGATCCTTCCCCGCTGTTCCGGGGGGATTCTCAGTGGTGTAATTCTTGCCACGGGCAGGGCCGCGGAAGACACCGCCGTTATCATGCTCACGGGGGTTGTGGCCAGCGCGGGAATACCGCATTCCCTGTTCTCGAGGTTCGAAGCGTTGCCCTTCTACATATACTATATATCCTCCCAGTACGCTGACCAGTACGAATTGAAAAAAGGTTTCGGCGCCGCCATTGTTCTTTTGATCATTACAGGTATGCTTTTTGGCTTTGCACACCTTTTAAAAAAACTGGTCGCGAGGAAGATAAACGGGTTCGATTAGAATGTCAGCAAGCGCAGGTAACTGGAAGATAGCAGTTGAGAACCTTGATGTCTTTTACGGCACGAGGCAAGTACTTAAAAACGTTAACGTCGAGGCCGCTGAAAAAAGCCTAACCTGTATCGTTGGTCCGTCAGGGTGCGGAAAATCAACTTTTCTCATGGCCATAAATCGCTTGATCGATGAGATCCCAGGCGCGAAGGCGAAAGGGAAGATACGGGTAAAACTTAACGATTCTCATCCGATGGATGTTTTAAAGCTCGGCGATGACAGGCTTCCTCAACTGAGAAGACGAATCGGTCTTGTTTTTCAAAATCCCAACGTTCTTCCCATGAGCGTTTTTAACAACGTGGCATTTCCACTAAAGATTATGCGCGCTAGGAAAAAAGAAATCGAAGAAAAGGTTGAGAATGCGCTGAAGAAGGTTTCTCTGTGGGAAGAAGTGCGGAGTCGCTTGAACTACCCTGCCAGAGAACTCTCCGGGGGACAGCAGCAGAGGTTATGCCTGGCAAGAGTGCTTGCGATGGGGCCGGAGATATTGCTTCTCGACGAGCCAACTTCCTTTCTGGATGAAAGGCTTGCCATTAAAATCGAGTCTCTTTTGATGGAACTCAAAAAAGAAATTACCATAGTTATGGTTTCTCACTACCTGAGCCAGGTGAATAGGTTGGCGGACAGGGTGTACCGGCTGGGATAGAAGCGAGGACTGGGAAATTTCGTGAGGCTATCGTGATGGCGTTTATGGGTAGATTTAGCCTGGAGGAAGGTATTTCCGGAAGCAGTAAGAGAGATGTTGACGATTGAGAAGGGCCTGGAGAAAAGAATATGTGGGATTCGGCCCCGTCTTCTTACCCATTTCCAGGCAATCACCATATAATTATGATTCTGCCAGTTGCTATAATTGTCGGACTTGAAAAGGTTGTAACATGGTTGCCCCAAGAAGATGGTTTATGGTCGTGATTTTGAAAATGAAGGATAAGTGTCCTTTTATATCGCTTTCGCAAGTAAGAAATGCTGGTTACGCGCTCTTGCCGGTACTCTCGGTGATTCATCAGCGATGCATGACATACCGGGTGGATTGAAATCTACTAAAATTCGTTTATCTTAAGAAGTAGTTTAAGGTGTAGAAGTACGCGAGGGCTGTGAGTAGAAGGGATGTACAGGGAAATGCAAGAAATCGGTAAACAGATCCAAGGGCAACGTTGAAATACTCGTTTGACAGCAAAAGGCACAGGTGTAGCGGAGATAAAAGTACGCCTGAAAAGCCGCTTACCAGTCCCAACATCATGTAGGCGATGATGTGATTTTCCGCGCCAAAGGTGTGAACCAGGGAAATTATAATGGGAAAAGTCGTTCCAACGAAGGCAATGGTTATTCCTGCCACCGTTCCCACTAAAAAGGGCAGCATGACAGTGATGGGAACAAGGGGGATGTCGAGATGAAGCAGTTCGTTTCCTATGGCGGATATGGATCGACTGTCTTCGAGCATTCCCTTGAAGATTAGAATACTTGCGATCATGTAGGTTACGTAGAGAAGTTGTTTCTTTTTCAAAATGGAAAGTCTCACGGATACCGGGAATCGGTTCTCGTGCCATACCCAGAAAATACTCACGACAAGAGCAACGATCAGCCCCGTTTCCTTTGATATTGGTGAAAGAAAGGATCCTGAAGCGATATGTTCAAAAGCGAATCCAAGTCCCAGGCCGCCTATGATCACGATGGCCACGGGAGAAAGGAGTCTCAGCAACGATACCCACGATTCCGGGGCGGCGTCCGATGGTTTGCCTTCGGTATCTTCGATCCAGTGGGAATCTCTTATGGGATAGTAGCCCGCGACCACCGCCACGATGGTAATAGGAAAGAGAAAGAGTACGAAGAGCCAGATATTCAGGTCCGCCAGGGTGGTTG
>JALXAI010000100.1 GCA_026992215.1 Desulfobacterales bacterium
ATGTTGTTTGAGTTTCTATTCATTAGCTGTCCCATGTGAACTACGATTATCATTTTATTGGCCTAATCGGAGATAAAGCTTCGACCGTGTTACCAGCTTCATCCATCCCTCTTTATTTCGGTTTGACCCGGGTCACGGCCGGAGTGCTGCCGGCCTTATTTTTGAGCACATCAGGGTGCGCCGTAAAATCGAGGAAATAGGCTGTTGCGGTGTTGTTCTTTTTGTTTTTCTCTTTTCCGCTGTAAACCGCGATTACCCGGAACCCAACCTTCCCCTTTTTATCCGCGCACCACACGTTATCGTTCACCGCAGAGGCTTTTTGAGTCCAGCTCTGTCCGGGCGTCAGGGTCAATGACGGGTTTTCGCCGCATAACCGGAAGGCTTTACCCTGGGTTTTGCCCTGCCTCATCCAGTATACTTTCACCGAAAAATTCTTCGCCGTAGCCAACCCCTTGTTAGTTACAGTGTACTCTGGCATGGTGCTGTAGCAAGTAACACCCTCGAAGTTAACATATTTCTTCACGACCAGTTTGAGGTTTACCACGAGGTCTGGCAGCAATTGGTGAACAGGCGGTGTGGGTGGACCGGCCCAGCCTGGCGATACGATAAGGGAAATAAGGGAAATAATACACAAACAGATAATGGTGGTTCCGAGAGCTTTCATACACTTTATCATGAGTATTTTCCTTTTTTAATCTTGTTTGAGCTTCTGTTCATCGGTTCTCCCGCGTAAATATGGTTTTCCTATGGAACATAGTAGGGTAATGAGGCCTCTATCACGTTGTTACCTTCATTGCTTTCATAAACGGTGTTTTTGACATCCACTTTAATCCGATATTTCGGTGCAATCGGACTTAAGACACCCAGTGCAATCTTACGATTTTTTCCTGGTTCGAGAAACGGGACATCCTCGCTATGATAACAGACCCAGCCGACCATTGGTTTGCGTGGTTTGTAAAATAATTTCACCGTGAAATTGCCGGCTCTTTTCTTGCCTTTGTTATAAACTGTATAAACTGGTTGCATGCCGCTCTCACCAGTGAAACCGATATAAGCAGTCAGGTCGGGTTGCCCCAGAACAGGCTTGTGATCTGATAGCCGTGGTGGTTTCGATTCTCGTTTGAACCGTGCCCCTTTCGAATTTGGTTTGATTCGCTCCCCCTTGGATTTTGGTTTCAGTTGAGTTGATGCAGGATTGCTGCTGGTCTTATTCTTGAGTATAATAGGATGAGCAGTGATACGAGGTGGGAAGGAGACTACTGTCATGTTGTTGTGTTCATTTCTTTCAGCAATTTCGTTATACTGATCAACTACAACCTTCATTGCAACTTTCTTCGAGCAGTCCGAACACCACTCAAGTACTCCTAGACTGATATCAAAATCTTGATGAAACCCATAAGTTTTGCTTTCGCCAGGTCGCAACATGGTGGTGGGGAACTCTGGGGGCAAGCTAAAATCAGGTACAGATACTAGTGGCGGTGGTAAGAAAAAATATACCCCTATCCAGCGTCCATTACGTGCTGCACGTGCCGTCGCTGATCCTTTATTTGTCACCGTAAAGATCGGCCTGAGATCATAACAGGTACGGCCTGCGACCTTATACTTCCTTATTATCTGGAGTTTTGCAGATACAGTTAGATCAGGCAGCAAGTTCCGCTGCTTTTGATCAGAATTAACCCCGGGCCGTGTGGGTGGACCGGCGCTAAGCGGTAAAATACTCAGGCAAAAGAAAATTCCCCCTATAATGGTGGCAAGTATTGATTTTCCTTGTCCTTTCATGCTTTCCCCCCATCCTATTAGTTCTGGTGAAGTGTGATACTTTTGCTTTTAGCTTCCTCATTGGGTGAAAAAGGTTTAAAGTCTTTTCAGCGCGTCTCCCCGGGGCGGGCCGGCCGGCACGGCCGCCTTCACGGATGCGCGCGATTTGCAGAGTTCCTTTTTGCCTGCCACCTTGACGTGAGTCCAGGCTTGCATGGCCGCCTTCCCGGCCCGGGAACGTGACCTGGCAGCGACACGAAAGAGTTCGACGTCCCCGCAACGGTCGTTTTACTGAATCAGCAGCCGAACCAGAATCTAGTCGCGGCAGCAGTGGGTAGCAGCGCCATGCTCTGTTTCAGATCCCGGCGGGTCCGACGCCTGTGACCCAGCTCCATCTACTCCAGTGACTCTCTAAAATCTCACATCCCTTCCCCGGCTCATGGCCGCTCAATCCTGAGCGCATAAGGATACCTGACACTCTCTGATTCACCGATTCCAGAAATACGCAGATAATAATCTCTTCCTTCCTCCATATCTTCCGGAATAGGCCAATCAAA
>JALXAI010000101.1 GCA_026992215.1 Desulfobacterales bacterium
TGGAATAGCTGGAATATTTAAAGCTGATCATTCGCAACCCGATCTTGATAAACTTGCGGCGGCATGCAGGATGCTTGAACACAGGGGGCCGGACGAAGAAGGCTTCTTCGTGAAAAATGCCGTTGCACTCGGGCACAGGAGGCTTTCCATCATAGATATTTTGACCGGTCACCAGCCCATGTCCTGTGCTGACGGTCGCTATCACGTGGTGTATAACGGCGAAATATACAACTTCAAGAGCGTACGTTCAGGGCTGGAGAAAGAAGGAGCGAAATTCAAGACCGAAAGCGATACCGAGGTTTTGCTTGAAGCTTATGCGCGTTACGGTAGCAAATGCCTTGAGCTCTTCACAGGCATGTTTTCGTTTGCCATCTACGACAACAGGGAACAAACCCTTTTCCTGGCAAGGGATCGACTGGGAGTAAAGCCGCTCTTTTATTATCACGATTCTTCAGGATTCTACTTTGCCTCGGAAATCCCGGCGCTGCTCGAGCTCGCGCCCGTTTCACCCCTGCTAAACCCCGAAGCCATAGACCTCTACCTGTCTTTCAGGTACGTACACGCGCCCATGAGCGCGATAAAGGATATCCGCCGTTTTTTGCCCGGGCATTTCATGGAGGTTAAAAACGGCAGAATAGTCCGCTACGGAAAGTACTGGGATATACCCATCGACGGGACGCTGGATATACCCTACGATGAAGCCCTGGAACGTTTCAGGGGCCTTTTTGATGAAGCCGTGAAGCTTAGAATGATCGCTGACGTTCCGCTGGGAGCGTTTCTGTCCGGGGGAGTCGACTCGTCCCTCGTGGTGGCTTCCATGGCCCGAATGACCAAAAGGGTAAAAACGTTTTCAATTGGTTTCAGGGATCAACGGTTTAACGAGCTTCCGTATGCCAGGAAAATCGCAGAGAAATTTGACACCGACCATGTGGAGGTGGTGATAGAGCCGGATATAGTTGATGCGGTTCCGAAAATAGTAAAAAGCTTCGGCGAGCCCTTTGGCAATGAAACGAGTATCCTTCTTTATTACATGAGCCAGGTAGCAGCAGCGGATGTGAAAGTGGTACTCTCCGGGGATGGCGGAGATGAAGCCTTTGCCGGGTACAAAAGATACGCTCAGTGTCTGCAGATCGAACGACTGAACTCCTTGGGTTTGAAAGGTTGCTACAAAGCCCTTCGGAAACTGGGGCTTAAGCTGGAATCACTTCTGAATCCCGGAAGAAAGCATGTAAAATTCCCGGCCAGATCAAGTGATGTCGCGCTACTTGATGATTCCTGCCCACCATATCTGGCCTTTTTGAACGTTTTTGACCGGGAAGACAGAAAACTTTATTACAACAAGACCGGTCCCCTTTTTTCCCTGATTGACAAAAACCTGCCCCGGGAGTTCTTTTCCAAATGGCTGCCCCCTGATAAAATACCGCCACTTACAAGGCTTCAATGCCTTGATATCAAGACCTATTTGCCAGGTGATATCCTTTTTTACGTTGATGCCATGTCCATGGCAAACAGCCTGGAGACAAGATCACCTTTTCTTGATCACAACATTGTTGAATTTGCATTGCGGTTGCCACCATCTTACAGGCTGAAGGGACAAAACGGCAAAAGGTTGCTCAAGGACGCTTTTACGGACAGGATACCCAGGTCGTTTTTTGAAAGACGCAAAAAAGGATTCAGTATCCCTCTGGCAAAGTGGGTGGCAGGACCGTTAAACGGGCACATAACCGAAGTTATAATGGGTGCTGGGCAGGTTTTCTATTCGCTTTTTGACAAAAAAAGCATCGAAAGGCTTCTTTCCCGCAGCCGGGTGGTTGATTCGAGACAGGCAAAAAAGATATGGAACCTTTACATGCTGGCAAACTGGCTGTCTATCTTTAACGTCGACGTGTGATGAGAAAGTTAAAAGGTAAAATCTTCGATCATTTGCTTCGCAGGAAGCTGAGAAAAGACGGTCCCGCTCGCCCGATCGGTGAACTGAAAAAAGCAGATATTAAGCGAATTCTCGTGGTTTCGTCCACTGCCCTGGGAGATTCTGTTTTTTCTCTTCCTGCCATCCTTTCCACCAGGAATTTGTTTCCCGGCTCTGAGATTACGTGGCTCCTTAAAAAACAATACCTAGAGTTGTTCCAAAGAGTTAAATATGTCGATGAATTCATGCCTTATCACGGCGGATACCGGAAACTGTCAGAGCTTTACAGAAAGATAAAGATGAAATCCTTTGACCTATGCCTTATTTTTCACGACAGCGATCCGTGCCCCGGCGGCACGGCGTACCTGGCAGGAGTGCCTTTTATCCTGCGTTTCGGGTTTAAAGA
>JALXAI010000102.1 GCA_026992215.1 Desulfobacterales bacterium
ACATACTCCTATTTTTCCGGCACAAACAGGATATCTCAAATAACCGGAGCCACATCCCTCAGCTTCAGCTACGACAGCAACGGAAACACCACCTCTATAGGAACCAAAACCTTTACATACAATCAGAACAACCGCCTAATCAAGGTATCGGAAAATGGATCAACCCTTGGAGAATATACTTACAACGGCCTCGGCCAGAGAACAATAAAAACCGTGGGAGGGAAAACAACTATCTTTCATTATGACCGGCTCGGAAACATTATCTCTGAGGAAACACAGGGAGAGGAACTAATAAGAGACTACATCTACATTGGTCGCACCCGCATAGCCATGGTAGAATCCAGAAGATGCCTCGCTGACATAGACACAGACCATGATGTGGACGGAGCTGATTTAGCGCTCCTTGCGGATGATTATAATCGAACCGACTGCTCGGAAACCTCTCACTGCAGAGGTGACGTAAACGGCGACGGAGTAGTAAACACCGATGATCTAGGTATTTTAGCCTCTGAGTTCGGGAAAACATCGTGTCCTGATGATAAATTCTACTATTTCCACAACGACCATCTTGGTACTCCACAACGAATCACCGATCAAAACGGCACCATCGTCTGGTCCGCCAATTACAAGCCCTTCGGAGAAGCAACCGTCACCCTCAGCACCATCTCCAACCCCTTCCGCTTCCCGGGGCAGTATTTTGACAACGAGACAGGCCTGCACTATAATTACTTTAGGTACTATGAACCGGGAGTGGGGAGGTATTTGAGGCCGGATTTGATTGGGCTGAGTGGAGGAAAAAATCTTTTTGTCTATGTCCTAAATAATCCTGTTAATTTTGTTGATCCTTTGGGGCTGATAGATAATCCCATTGCAAACCTTCCATCTTTTACAGATGCCTTTCCTAATTCCGATGTCGTAGCACCCGCCGCGGATATTATAGTTGGCGGTATAGAGGCTGGAGCTGCTATAGCCGCTGGAATTGCTGCAGGCGTTTCTTTCGTAGCAGGGCCTGAATTTTGGTGGATAACAGTACCGGCGGCACCTTTTAGTCTTGAAGCGGGAGTAGATTCATTCAGCAGAATAAAGGGGGGGATTGAAAGATTTAACAGTCCCTCACCATGCGATAAATAAAAAAGGACATTATGGATAAAGAAAAAATTTATAAAATAACATCTGTAGCTTCTAACTTCATTTTAGTTGTGGCTATCGTTTTTTTGAGTATTCATCTTATCGCCCCTTTGGTCGGTGGTAAGCTGCTTATCAATGCCTTGATACAATATGCAAGCTGGGCCAGTATAGCATTGGTTATAAAAGTTGCCTTAAAGAGAGTTCAAGAAAAGCGTTCTATGAGGCTTCAAGAATACTCAATTATTTGCTTAATGGTCATTGTAAATTTGTGGATATGGTTTACCTATCCACTTAATCTCATTCTTAGTATTTTGTGCGTTATATGTCTTGTTTTTTCTTATAAAATGCAGAGAAGCAAGGGATAGGTATCCTTTGAGAAAAACAAACATCTAATGATTTTGTCTTAACCGCTTTTCTTTTTTGGGGACGTGGGCGGGAATAGATAATCCAACCAGACGCCGCCACTCGCAAAGTTGCTCCCTGCCTGGCGTGAACACTTGCGGCTGATTATATAATCAGAATTATTGGATGTTGCCGCCGTGTACAGCGAGGTGGTAACAACGGAAATACAACACTTATGGGAAGCATGACTTTCACGTACAATCAAAGCAACCGCCTGATAAGGACGTCGCAGAGCGAATCGACTCTTCGAGAACACACATATAACGCTTTCGGTCAGAGATTCAAAAAGGTGGCTAACGGGAAAACAACTATCTTTCATTACGACCGGTTCGGAAACATTATCTCTGAGGAAACACCCGGGGAGGAAGTAATAAGAGACTACATCTACATTGGTCGCAATCGCATCGCTATGGTTAAATCCAGAAGATGCCTGGCTGACATAGACACAGACCATGATGTGGACGGAGCTGATTTAGCGCTCCTTGCGGATGATTATGATCGAACCGATTGTTCCGAAGCCTCTCCCTGCGTCGGTGACGTAAACGGCGACGGAGTAGTAAACACCGATGATCTAGGTATTTTAGCCTCTGAGTTCGGAAGAACATTGTGTCCCGAGGACAAATTCTACTACTTCCATAATGATCACCTTAGTACTCCACAACGGGTCACCGATCAAAACGGCACCATCGTCTGGTCTGCCAATTATGTACCCTTCGGAGAAGCAACCGTCACCCACAACACCATCTCCAACCCTTTCCGCTTCCCTGGGCAGTATTTTGACAACGAGACAGGCCTGCACTACAACTACTTCAGGTACTATGATCCAGGAGTGGGGAGGTATTTGAGGCCGGATCCGCTTTTTTTCAAAAAACTATCCGATAAGTACCAGTTCGCTCATAATAATCCAATCACTAGCTACGACTCAAAGGGTCTGATTGCTGCAACTATGACTGAATCACTGACATTGGCAATTGAAACTACAGGAGTTACCCCTCTAGTTGTCCACCCTTCACTAGGATTGGCTGTTTTTATTGTATTATCTACTCCAAGTGAGACAGCAGGACCAGAACTAGATATGCAGACTCCACCATACGATTCAAACCAACTAATCGCCTCAATAGAAGTACAGACTGGTCCGAGGGAGATGCCTGATTTGTCATACACACCAGAGAGTTGTAGACTTCGTTTTGAAGCCTGTAGAAGAGCGGCAAAAATAAAGTACCCTTGCCAGGCTAGAAAAAGAAATTGGGAAATTGTTAAATGTTGGATAGGATTCATCATGTGCTTAATAAGTAATCTGTAACAAGTATGGGATACAACCGATGAAGCGTTTGATATCTGAAATTAGAAGTAGCTGGCATCATGGTAAAGGAGAAAAGTACTCTAGGAAAGGTCAACAGGAGAAAGCACTTCAACATTTTCTGGAAGCATTAAATCAAGCACAAAAAACGGACAACGAAGGATCAATTGCCGTGGAGTTAGAATCTATAGGTGTCACGTATCTTAGGCTTGGGAAGTATGCTTTTGCCAAGAGATACTTATTCCAAGCCCTGAAGGTTTTTTCTGAATTATCAAATCGAGAGGATAACAGCTACTTTTCCAGTCGAGTGGAAGAGATAAGAAAATTATTAGAACATTGCGATCACCACTTGTCGGTATCCGATTAATAACTACGAAACAATCAGTGGAAACACTATTTAGAGGATACCATAAAAAACCTGAGATAGTGCAAGAATTTTTCTGTAAAAAGGTGGTTAGTCTTTCTGAGAAGAGACTTCACTTCGGTCTGCTTTGACTGTGCCCTCAAAGTTGGTGGCCATGACCTCTGCCGGCAGCAAATTTTACCATATCGAGATTACACTCAGTTCACGGCCTCCCTCCCGATCTCGGTTTTCCCCATACATCCGATAAGGACAAGCCATGGTCTACTACATTCAATTTTACAGAAAGAATGTTACACTACTCTAAAGAACCGACACTGTTCATTATCTCGATAAGTTTGCGCTTATAGTATGAGTGCTTGGCTGCAACATCACTCCTGATGGTTTTTAATACTTCATAACCATCTCCACGATCTCGTTGTGAACTAAATATATCAACTAACCTTCTCGTTGTTTCGATAAAGAGCATATTGCTTTCGGCAATGTATTCGTCTGCTGCCTTATCCAGGTTTCTGAACGCAGACGTCTTAGGGTAGTATTTACTATATACCAGCAAGTAATACCTTGTCCATCTAGCGGTATTTAACAGACCTTCGTGCTTCCCAATCCAGTCCCCAAAACAGAGAGTCATAAACGAGTAAAAACGGTCCAAAGAAGCGTCCAGGAAATTGTAATCCTCAAATCCGGGCTTACCCTTGAGCCTTCCCTCGCTCCGAAGTTCTTTTTCGATCCTGGTTTCTGCATAAGGAAGCATTTTGCAGAAAGTGATCGGAGAAGAACCATCGCCGCAAATTTTCACCAAGAAGTCGAGATTTTCCACCACTGACTGAAATGTAGTCGCCGGGTGAAAGAGCATAAACCCAAAGTCATACCGTATGTTCAGTTTCTTGAGCGTGGTAACGGCCCGAATATTTGTCTCAGCCGTCATCCGCTTGTTCATCAGACGAAGCCCACTATCCGAACCGTGTTCGATGCCGAGATAGACGAGAAACAAGCCCGAATCTCTCATCAGTTTGAATAACTCGGGATGAATTTCGTCAGACCTGCAATTGATCTTCCATAATATCTTGTCGCTCAATCCTTTTTCGACCAACAATTCGCAAAAACGAGCCGTCCAGTCTTTTTCCCTCCGTGTGGTCACGGGAAAATCATCGTCCTGGAACATGAACACCATGCAATCTTTTTCCTGGTAAAGCAATTCCATCTCTCTCACCACCATCTCGGGGCGTCTCACCCGCTTAACCGGCCCCTTGGGTTTGGAGTAGAATTCTCGGATGCTACAAAAGGAGCAATTATAATAACATCCCCGTCCGGCTAGAAGTGTGGCGTACTTTCTCCCCAGAGCATACTCTTTAAAAGGCTGTCGAACAGGGGCCGGAAAATTGTCCAGGTTTTCTTCCAGCGGGCGTAGCGGATTGGCAGTGACAGAACCATTGTCTCGATAAGCAATCCCTTTGATCTGTTTCCATTCTTTCCCCGAGAAAATAAGCTGTGCCAACTCCAGGAATGTGTACTCCCCCTCAAATAACACTACCGAATCGAGGTCGGGAATCATATCCAAAAGCGCAGTATATCTCAGGCTGGGGTAATGCCCGCCTGCGGTAAAGTGACAATTCACCCTATTTTCTCTAAGATAACTTATCAAATCTCGGAAATCGTCGATATGGTATTGAAATATGATCGAGAAACCAACGATTGACGGATTATGGCGAATTATCTGTTGAAGGATACGTTCTTTTCCCGCGCGAAAGTCAATTATCTTCACATCAATCTTATTCTGCAGCAGTATCGAAGCTATGTATCCCACACCCAGGTTATCCTGCTCCAAGAATGCGACGAAAAACACGGATCTATCGCGCATGGCGCTCTCCTTGTAAGGTGCAGCAAACCATCTCAATCAGGAGTTGGCGAATTTTACGAATCAAAATGGTGTATATGCTCGTGTAATTAATAGGTTACGTCTAAACGTTCCCTAAGACCCCACCAGCCACCCGGGAGTCAAAAGATTCCGGGATCTGGGCCAGCGGAGGAGATGGTTCTCCAATCAAACGCTGGTGCTTGTGTGCTCCGACTGTCCTGATGGAACTGAAATGGATCTTTTGCATTTGTTTCACCACTGTCGTGGACGACGCACCCACGCAGGCTCGGTGGAGCCTTGTTTTGTAATTTCCTCTCAGAAACTCCCCAGGTTCACATCGGAAATTTTGGAGCCCTGGAAGTTGCGTTTCTATTGATTTCTCCTGCCTATCTCACGATCTTGGCAATTTGTTGGTACATCTGTTGTTCGGCTCGTTTCATCTGAATTTCCAGTTCTGCAACTTTTGCCATGGTTTCCGCCTTTATACGGTATATTTCTTTGATAATGCTTTCCTCTAGCCTGACAGCTATCCAGGGAGGAGGATCCATAACCCATTCCTTCGACAGAAACACTGATTCCGAATTGGCCAATCTAAAATCATCCATGACTACTCCTTTCTTCATTTATGTTGAATTTGTTTTTACGTCCTTCGATACCTGGTCACACAATATCGCGTAGCAAGCACGCTTTGTAGCGTTGAGGATACGTCGGTGTGAAACACTGCGCATCGCCAATCCCTTGATGTAGACTCCATCTCTGACGTTTTATTGCGCTGTCCCCTTTCATGTGGAGCTGAGGGTTCTTAGCTTTCATTGTGACATCCAACGTATAGAGCCCAGCCTTAAATGAACAACTGGAAGAACCATTTCTTCCACCAACATTGTTCATGGCTTATTTTTAATCACCTCCCTTCTGCATTTGTTGGTTGTGTCTGCTGCTTCGCTCTGCGTGACCGGGTAAGCCAAGGGGCACACACCCCTTTCCCACTTAAAAACCAACACGTGATACTTCCGCTTTGTATGGCTCAAGGGCTCATAAATCGCCGTTACGATAAAACTCTGCCGCGTAGTGGCTTCGTCCAACAATTGAATCCACTGCTAACCATTCGTTAAGTATCCATATATCCTATTGATATTGGTACCTAAAAAGACGATGCCTTCTCCCAAACGAGGTTAGTCTTTGCCTCGTAAACCGGTTTTCTGAGTCAAATCCTGCAAGTTGGCGATATATTAAACAATGTATTTGTTGTATACTGGCAAAAAGAGAGAACTTAACCGCCGAATTTAGCTGGCCGGCTTGAGGAAGTGATGATTAAGAGTGTCTCCACCAACAGAATAAGGGAAAGTTAAGCTGCTTTTGCCCAAACCTATTTGTTTTGCTTACAACTTTCAGAGAGGTTCCCGTTAGAAAATTTCCGATTCATCGTAGTCGGATGGCTCTCCCCCCGGAAGGTTTGAGATATCCACCCCAAATACGAGTGAAAAAAACTCTTGTAAAACGATAACATATCCGTTCATTTTATCAAGCAAAAAATAAGTAGGAGATATGGCCCCCCCAAATACGGGGTTGATGCCTCTGCTCGGGGCATTCTTATTTATCCGGGCAAACTTGTGGAGTCAATATGCCGGAAGCGGGATTGCGGCCGTATTTGCAAGCCATGGATATTAGGATCAACATAAATGGCCGCCCGCCGTCACCGGGCGGGGCGAGGGAAGTGCCATGGATAAATATTGTGATTGAGAGGCTATAACGCGCAGTTAAGTATGGAGATATATGGCTCCCACAGTAAGTATTTCGAGTACCTTGAAATTCTTATGGATCCCCTTCTTCCCTCTATCTACCTCTTCACACATTGTCCGGCTTTGGGTCCCGTTTTAACCCCAAGCTGATTAACGGAAAACCTGTGTATTGGAAATACCTCGGATTCTGTTATAATTTCCGAAAAGGCGCTTTTGTTGTCGTGTGAATGATTTCGCCTTTTGCCTTGATCCGGGACGGCCGTGACAGCGAAGCCAGAGTGGATTTTTATATGGACAGGAGCAGTTATTACTGGGGGTGGCATGAGAAAGAGGACCGAGCGATTCATTTCTGATATGTTGACTGGGAGCATCGTTTTCCTTTCGTTAGTCTGTTTGCTGGGGATATCTGGCTGTGCCACGGGAGTGTCAAAACGCTCCCTGTCCATGGTTGACTTTCATGGAACATTTTCCCAGTTGCAAGATCATCCCGAATTCTTTGTTGGTAAGGTTGTCCTTCTGGGCGGAAAGGTGATAGAGACAAAGGCTTCGTCGGGCCATTCGGAAATTACAGTCTTGGAATTGCCACTAGGAGCGGGGAACAGGCCATTGGATACCGACCGTTCCGCCGGTCGTTTCCTGGTGTGGATAAGTCGCTATCTCGATCCCGAAATATATAAGGGCGGGACTTTCCTGACGGTGGTTGGGAAGGTTATGGGAAGTGAACAGCGATTGGTTGGAAATTATAACTATCGATACCCCGTATTGGGCCTCATAGAGGCGAAAACGTGGAAAAAACTTCGGCCACCCTATTCGAACGTACACATTGGCGTGGGAGTCGGGGCGGTATTTTGATCCGGCCCCCCTAACTCATCAAAGCACGCGTCTACGGCCGAGACGGAGAGGGTGTAATGAAAAGAATGCGGGACGTAACAGGGTTTGGAAGAATGCGTTCGAGAACTGTCATCTGGGTGCTTATCCTTTTTGCTTTGAGTTTCTCGTATGCATGTGCGCCGGTGGTTTCCAACCAATTTCGGCGCGAGGTCAAAATATCCGTGCCTTTTTCCGAAATACAGAAAAATCCGGAGCGTTTCTTTGGTCATCGGGTCATCCTTGGCGGCTACATCCTGAAAACGACCAACGAGGCGAATGAAACGATGGTCACCGTTATTCAGGCGCCGTTAAATTACCTGGACGAGCCGCAATCCCGAGATCGTTCACAGGGGCGGTTTATCATACGGGCGAAAAAATTTCTTGATCCCGAAATCTATAGCAAAGATCGCAAGATCACCGTCGCGGGGACGATTTCCGGTGTTCGCGCGGAGAAACTAGGCAACACAACGTACAACTATCCTGTTATAGAGCCGGAAGAATTGCATCTTTGGCCCAAGCAAGTATACTACAGGTATCCCCCGCCTTACTGGGACTGGTATGAACCATGGTATTGTGACCGATACTTCTGGCGGCCCTATCCCCGGTACCCGTGGTAATATCGGGAAACCCGTTTGGTGGAGAATCTCATACGGGTTCCCATTTTGATAAGGTCGTTCCATTCGCTGGTACCCACTTTACCATTGTGCGGCTTCCAATATGGAATCGCGGATAAAGGAGACTTACTTCTATAATAACCGCATCAATTAATACAACCTTATATACTTATTTCCCGGGTCCTTTATTTTCGAAATCATCAGATTAAATTGCCTCCTCGAGGTATCTACGCCACAACCTTTCCAAGAATGTAATACTGAATCTGGTGATTATAGCAACTGCCAGAAACTAAACCTCGAGTTTACAAGATAACTAAGGAAACAGAGAATATCATACTGAGATAACAGAGGAAATCGTAATTAGCTTTGTAGGACCCTACCGTACTTCACCCAAAAGCCAAGGACATGGAGAATGGTGAGCTGGTTTTTGTTGAGTTCTTCCAGGATGCGTCTCGGTTTGCGTTTGCGAGCAATCCAATATGTGGCAATTCTAAGTGTCCGGAACTCTTCCGTGATCTCGTTTTCTGAAAGTAAGATCCCTGAATCTTTGAGCCTATCTGTGGGAAGCCCTAAGTAAGAAAGCGCTGCTACATAAGCAAGGGCATGCATCCATGCTTTCGAGTCCGTCCTCTGACACTTGGGCATAAACCTCACCTTGAAAGTACACCTGGTGGTTCGGAATCGGCCTTAAATGAGATGTCACTCCCTGTAAGCTTCAGCGATCGCACTCAAGAGCAGGAATGTGGCTTCATTCATTCCGATTAGATAAAGAATCGGTTAGGGGGCAGACGTAAATTGTTTTCACCTTTGTGGCCAGGCCTGAGCCAGGTATCACCGCGCTTATCAATAGCACTGCAATTTTGTGGGAGTCTATTTTATCATTTTTTGCTTTGTCCCCATGAATCGCCTTCATGTATGGTGAACGACCAAGGGCAAAAGGTTACCCCCGGAAGCACAAAGGTGTGAAATCCAATTCTATGTGGACATGAACTCGATAGAAGCTACTATGTCTTCCCGGTTCTTCCCGGATAGCGCAAGAATTTTTCTGTGAAAAGGTGCTTAAGCTTTCTGATAAGAGACTTCATTTTGGTCAGCCTTGACTTTGCGCTTAAAGCTGGTAATCGTATTCCCGGCTGGAGGTAGATATACCCACTTTAGGGGCACACGAAAAAAAAACTTACTTGAAAAGTCCGCTGAAAATTTTCGTTGTAAACTGTCCCAGTTTTTTTAAAAACTTGGCCACCTGATAGCAAAAAGAGCTCTATCATTTCTTAATAGAGGATAGAAGAGGTGATAAGCACGAAAACCGGGTAACACTCAGGAATTTGCAAAAGCTACAATCGGGTTGGAAACAGGTTGACGGCAGCGGGGGTCACCGGTAAAAAGTCGGTGGTGATTTCAGTTCAAGAAAGATCTCGGAGGTCATGCGGCACAAAGGATCAAAAAAGCCCCAGGTACAAATTGCGGTGTCCCGAGCCTGTCGAAGGGAGGAGCCTGACGAAATCCAGGCAAAAATTTTAAGCGCTTAGGTATACAAAATCAAAAACGGTTCGGTCCTACAACTTTGATCGCTTTTTTACCTGTTATTTCCACGCATTAACAACTATGCCGGCCAGTTTCTCCGAAAGTTGTGACAGAGCCAAAAAACAAGGACGACCAGCCAACAGACGGCAACCGACTTGACCATGAATGAACGTTCGCGAGGACCATCTGTGTTCCTGATGCTACGGTAGCTTCCAAATATGCCACCGGCAAGCCCGACAAGACTACCGACAATCCCCCTATCCACCCCCAAATCTTTCCAGATGTCATATCCATTCTCCTCGCACAAAAATAGGGATCGGTGAAGTCGGCTGAATTACGTTTTCAAAATCCCTATTATCACAAATACGAGGCTGATTATTGACATGATGACTAATGCCACTCTTGCTGGCGGAAGAACACTAGGTTTAAGCTTTTCGCGAAGTGCCACGATTTTGGTATGCCCGAGTCGTTTTCCTATACTTGTTCCCCAATCATACATTTGCGTGGCAAATAGTGCCACCAGCCCCCAGAAAAGAGCAAATAACATGAATACCCAACAGGAAGCATTGTTTCGGTGCATTGCCATCATCGGCGCAATCCAGAGAAATGACAGAGGCACTATTATTATCCACCAAATGTTCATCTTCCAGCTCCGTTTTCTCCACGCAGAACAACCAACTTCACTTACACCTATGGAGCGCCGTCGTGCTGAGCCTGTCGAAGTAAGCGTAATGGCGGTCAGGTGAAGCGCTTTGGTCAAGTAAGTCGATACGCGGCAGTTTTCGGAAACTCGTATTGACCTTTTTCAGTATTTCGGTGTAGCTTAATAAAAAAGGTGCCCTCGCTTTTTCATACAAGGTTTGTTATCAAACATATTGATGCTGTTTCTTATCTTCTGAATATCTTATGCTATTGTGAGCTTACTTCTACGATCCTATCTAAATCCTGCAATCGACTGAATTCATATCAAATAAATCACTTCGAAGCAGCCCCCTAAAACGATCTGCGTACCAAGGCGCCTTCCTGAACTATGGATTAGTTACGAGCTCTCGTTCCTCGACTCGGAACTAATCCTTTATTTGTTAACCCATCCCTTTGATTATTCGGTAATAACCGCTATGATTTCCTATCCATACCCAGATGAAATCCTGGCCTTCCTTTATGACCAATGCTCCATGATTGAGACCAACCCGGATAGACCAAAATTTACCAACCTTCTTGAAATGAAGCGAAGGATGTAAAGGATCGACTATAAGTACCTAATATTTTCCCATGCAGTTGCTGCACGTCTTGCCGAAGACCCTCAAACAATTTCCAGAAACGGGCGAGGGCATCTCTGAGCAAAAAATCTAACTTTCCTGATCGTGAGTCAGATTTAATCTCTTTGTCCCACTTTTCCAATCTCTCTCGAAAAACCATTCTCTCAAGCGTGCAAAATCCTCTCTCGAGAGGGATTCAATTGATGATAATATTTCTTCCACATTGGGCATTTCCATTTCTCCTTTCCATTGGATGGTTAACAGGAGCGTCAGCAGCACGGCGTGTTTGTGCAGCACCATCGATGGCGACGTTACTTCGCCTTCAAACCGCCACCGTCATCCCAATGTGAAGCGGTATCCGGTGCAAGCAGGATTAGGTTGCATTTTTGGTTGAGCCTAACTCAGCAAAGAACGGATTGTCTCAATAAACTCTTCCGTCTCACTCACTAGAGGCTCTACAATATCACTATCCAGCGATACAAAATCAATGTAGTCTCCTTCGCGCCGCAAATCAAACAACCGATTATAGAGCCATCCTTTTTCTTTTGACACAATCCCTGGTTTGACATAGTGTTGATTAAACAACGCCTTGACACCACTATGCTTTGTGGCTCTGTGCCCGTCTTTCACCAGCAGGGCGGAGACGGCATAAAATGCCGTATAGTAGAGACGATTGACACACGTGTTCCAATGTCCCATCTGTCGCATTACCCTTGCCTCTTCTAACGTCTCCTCCGCTCGCCGCAGACGGTAAGCAACCAACGCTTCCAGTTCATTTTCCCTCATACAGCTATCCCGTCTCTCTCTACTTCCTGGCGCAAGGGCACGACTTCATACTGCCGAGATAGCCATTGCTGCTTGCTACGAATGATGCTGCTCAACACGGTATCCGTCTCCAACTCAATGTCATACAAACGGCGCTTGATTTGCAATTCCAATGTTTTATCCACCTGTCCGGGCAACAAAATAAGGAAATCCCAATCGGAATCTGCTCGCGCAGTGCCCCTGGCGCGAGAACCGTAAAGTATCACTTCGGCTCCTGGCTCCAATGCCTGCACAGCCGTTTTCACGCGCTTCAGAAATTCGCTCTGTCTTATCGTTTTTTCCATAGCTCTATCCTTTTTACAATTACAAACCACTCTGTGTGGGAGTAGGCCGAGCAACCGGACGATGAGGGTGAGCCACCGAGTTTACGAGGTCAGGTCTACCTTCTTGGTCAAATAAGCCGCCACGCGGCAGTCTTCGGAAACTCGTATTCACCCTTTTCAGTATTTCGGTGTAGCTTAATAAAAAAAGTGCCATCGATTTTTTATACATGGTTTACTATCAAGCATATTTATAGTGATTCTCATATTCTGAATATCTTATGCTACTGAACGCTCACTTCCACGAGCCAATCCAAATCTTGTAACCGGCTTAGCTCATATCAAATACGTCACTTCGAAGCTGCCCGCCTAAAACGATGTACGTGCCAAAGCGGCTTTTTGAACCATGGATTAGCTACAAGCTCTGGTTTCTCGACTTGGTACTAATCCTTTATTTGTTAAAACCTCACTTTAATGATCGCTCATAAAATTAGCATCGTTTCCCGGTCCGCTGTCCACGCAGCGGTTATGCTTCTATTCTTTTTTTACTTCAACATAGCCTGGATCTTCCTCATCCTTCATAGAAAATTTAAATTTAACAGAGTTGATAAACAGGGGTAGTCCACAGAAGCGTAAATCAGCATAGAATATTTTCTTTAGAATATGTCTACAATATTTCACCTTATCAGTATAAGTGATATGTGATTTGCCATCGTTTGAAGAATCAGCTATCCACAAGCTGTATTGATTGGTTTGTATCCTGTTGCGCAAATACTCAATTTCAAAACGAAATAAGCTATTAAACAGTTCTTTTGACAATTCTGTACATTGTTTAAGAGCTATCTCTTCCCATGCTTCTCTATCAATGGAATTTTCGATTATCTGTTTTTCAGACTCTGCAATCAGGGAGTCGTAAAATTTCCATAAACGACCTTTTCGATACCATAGAAAGGTTACAACCCCTAAAAATACCGCTGAAGAGAAAATATTAATCATTTCCGCTTACACCTTTGCACGCCCTTCATAACAATAGATTGACAGGGAATTTACCTGCTATAAGTATACTGTCCTGCAAGATGGGTAGGGTTACTTCTTCTCAGTATTATCATATTTTGCATATCACGTGGAAAGGGCTTATGTCAAAGAGAAAAAATACTGGATGAGATGCGCGATGTAATGCGTCTAAGGCAGCGAAGCCGCAACCAAAATGTACGATACCAATTTGCTTTGAAACCGCAAAGACACCCCGGCTAAACAGCCCGATGGGATTTAACAGCGCAGGCAAAGTCCGCAAAGAAAAAATTTGCCATTTTTCTAATCGGCGCACTGCGCGTGCAGAAATGGGCTACGCCGCCCCGCGGCGAGTAGCTCTTACTCAAAACTTAACACGTAAAACTTAAAACCCGACCCAGGGATGGAGATCCACCTCCAGAGAGTCGAAGATCCGCCTCTCGCTGACATAACGGACAAATCTCAACACGAAAAATAAGACACGCAAAAACGTTACATGTTTTAAGGGGAGTATTGTAAGTTGCCAGTGCGTATTGCGTATGCTAGATAATAAAATATCTAGCACCATCGCGAACATTCCCGGCACGGATTGCCGGAAGATCGCCATTCATCGATAAGGCGGCGAAAACAATGGTCATATCGGTACCGTCCGCGAGACGGGCCGCACTCGCTATCAGGTTCGAAAGAGGAATAACATGAATGAAATCGAGATTCGACTCTTTGCCACCCTTCGAGAGGGGAGGTTCGCCAGGAAGAAGATGAAGATCAATGGTGTTGAGAGGGTTGAAGATCTTATACGAAAGCTTGACATGAAGCCTGAAGAGGTGGCCATAATATTTGTCAACAAACGACATGCCCGCCCGGACACAAAGATTCACCCCGGGGATATCATCTCTTTTTTTCCCAAGATAGGCGGAGGTTAGCTGCCCGGATGAACCAGAAGAAAAAAGATGCTGGCAACTCCTCCTCTCCCCTTCCCGGCGTGGTTCCTGGCAGGTATTCCAGGAACCTGGGTACGATAGGAAAAAACGGGCAGGAAAGGCTTTCGGCGTCTGTAGTAATCGTCGCCGGACTTGGTGGGCTGGGCGGATACGTGGTCGAAATTCTTGCTCGCCTCGGCATCGGAACCATTGTCGGCATCGACTGTGATTCTTTTGAAGAAAGCAACCTTAACCGCCAGCTATTCGCCGACAAAGAATCTCTCGGCAGGCGGAAAGCTACCGTGGCGAAAGAAAAGATCCTTTTGATAAACGACAGGGTAAACTTTATAGCTGTCGATGACAGGATCGAATCTGTCAAAGACGATCTTTACGCGGGGACGCACCTGATATTTGACTGCCTTGATAATGCTGCTTCCAGGATTTTTTTGCAGAGCAAGGCAAAAGTACATGGCATCCCGCTGGTACACGGATCCGTCGGCGGCTGGTACGCTCAGGTAGCACTGGTTTTACCCGGATGTGATCTTCTAAGCAAGATGTACGGTGACTTTCCCGATTCCGCGGGAATAGAACATGAACTGGGCATGCCCTCGTTTATACCTCCCGTTGCCTCCGGAATAATGGTGTGCGAAGGGGTAAAGGTTCTGCTGGGCAGAAGTCACGGGGGCAGTTTCCTCGTTTTTCTCGACCTTCTCAACAACGAGTTCGAACACCTAACTTTTTGAACGTCGATCAAAAACATCCTCTTTTAATCCGTGCAATAGAAAAGCCTTGACAAGAGGGGCTTGCAGAATACAATATCTTGAATTTATGCGGGATCCGTTGTTACGGGTCCGGAGCACTCGAACAACTGACAATGGTTATCACCAGAGGCAATTCGTTTATGAGGAGATTCGAACATGGGTATTGTGGCTGACAAGATTCGGGAACTTAAAGAAAAAGAGGCCAAGATCAAGGAGATGGGCGGCCCGAAGGCCGTGGAAAAGCAGCATCAGCGAGGCAAACTAACGGCGAGGGAGCGGCTTGACAGGTTTTTTGACCCGGGAACCTTCAAGGAACTGGACATATTTGTCAAGCATCGCGGCACCCTTTTCGGACTTGATAAAATGGAAATCCCCGCAGACGGTGTTATTACCGGATATGGCCTTGTAAACGGGCGAAAGGTCTTCGCTTTTTCCCAGGACTTCACTGCCAGGGCCGGAACCCTGGGAGAGATGCATTCGAAGAAAATATGCAAGGTAATGGATCTGGCATTGAAGGTGGGCGTGCCCCTGGTCGGTTTCAACGATTCGGGTGGTGCGAGAATTCAGGAAGGAGTTGACGCTCTTTCCGGCTACGGCCAGATCTTTTACAGAAACGCCATCGCCTCGGGGGTTATTCCTCAGATATCCGCCATTATGGGGCCGTGCGCGGGAGGCGCCGTGTATTCGCCCGCCATGACGGATTTTGTCTTCATGGTAAAGAAAACGAGCTACATGTTTATCACCGGCCCCGACGTCATAAAATCGGTTCTTGGCGAAGTAATCACTCATGAAGAACTGGGAGGTGCAAACGCTCACGCAACCAAGAGCGGGGTTGCCCAGTTTGCGTGCGAAAACGACGAAGACGCGATAGAGCAGATAAAGGTACTTCTGAGCTTTTTACCGAACAACAACGTGGATGATCCGCCTGTTTCGTCCACCAACGATGAACCCGGAAGAATCTGCCCCGAACTTGATTCCATAATACCTGACAACCCCATGGGATCCTACGACATGAAAAACGTTATCACTTCCATCGTGGATGACGGTTTTTTCTTCGAAGTGCACAAGGATTATGCCCAGAACATCGTGGTTGGTTTTGCCCGATTGAACGGGAGACCCATTGGTATAATTGCCAACCAACCCCTTGTGCTCGCCGGGTGCCTCGATATCAACTCTTCAGACAAGGCCACCCGTTTCATTCGTTTCTGCGATTCGTTCAATATTCCTCTTCTGACCATTGCGGACGTTCCCGGGTACCTTCCGGGAAGCGAGCAGGAATGGGGCGGAATAATCAGGCACGGAGCGAAGCTGCTGTGGTGTTACTCGGAAGCTACCGTACCGAAGGTGACCCTCATTACAAGGAAGGACTACGGTGGTTCCTATCTCGCCATGTGCTCAAAGGACCTTGGAGCAGACATCGCCCTGGCATGGCCGACTGCCGAGATCGCGGTCATGGGAGCGGAGGGAGCCGCCAATATCATTCACAGGCGAGAAATCGCGGCGGCAGAAGATCCCGAGGCAAAGAGAAAGGAGAAGATCGAGGAGTACCGGAAACTCCTTTACAATCCTTACATCGCGGCCTCAAGAGGGTACATCGACGGCGTGATTGTGCCCAGCGAAACCAGGGCAAGACTAGTGGACGCCTTTGAAACGCTGGCAACCAAAAGAGAAATGCTGCCGCCCAAAAAGCACGGCAACATACCAATGTAGCTTATCAAGTAATACAGATAATACGGAGTAGTGACGGACTGACCATGACAGATACTAAAACTCTTCCCAAGGCATACGAACCTTTCGAGGTTGAACAGAAGTGGTACCGGTTCTGGATGGAAAAAAATCTTTTCCACGCAGACGAGAAAGCGGAAGGCGAGACCTTTTCCATCGTTATTCCTCCACCCAACGTCACCGGAAGTCTCCACATGGGTCATGCCCTGAACAATACCCTTCAGGACATCCTTTGCAGATACAAAAGGATGAAAGGGTACATAGTATTGTGGATGCCGGGAACAGATCATGCGGGGATAGCAACCCAGAACGTGGTTGAAAAGCAACTGGCATCCGAAGGGCTCACGCGCCAGCAACTGGGGCGAGAAAAATTCATCGAAAGGGTCTGGGAGTGGAAGGAAGAATACGGGGGGAAGATAGTTAACCAGTTAAAGAGGCTCGGAGCATCATGTGACTGGGCAAGAGAACGTTTTACCATGGACGAGGGTCTCTCGCGAGCAGTGAGACTCGTATTCGTTACCCTGTACAACGACGGACTTATTTACAGGGGACACAGGATAATTAACTGGTGCCCGAGGTGTGAAACAGCCCTTGCCAACCTTGAAGTCGAACCTGAAGAACACGACGGGTTTCTTTATTACATCAGGTACCCCATCGAGTGTGAAGATGATTACATCACCGTGGCAACCACTCGCCCCGAAACCATGCTCGGGGACACGGCAGTAGCCGTGAATCCGGATGACCCGCGCTACATAAAATACCACGGCAAAAAGGCGGTGTTGCCGCTGGTGGGGAGAGTGCTACCGATCATAGCCGATTCGTATGTTGAACCCGAATTCGGGACAGGAGCCCTCAAGATAACTCCCGCTCACGACCCTTATGACTTTGAAATTGGTAAAAAGCACAATCTCGATTCGATACAGGTTATAGATGAAAAGGGCAAAATGTCCGGGGCTGCAGGGAAATACGCGGGGCTGGACCGTTATGAATGCCGCGAGAAGATTCTGGAAGATCTCAAGGAGCAGGGATACCTGGAAAAAGTCGAAAAATACCAGCACAGGGTCGGCCACTGTTACCGATGTAAGACGGTTATCGAACCGGCTCTTTCGGAGCAGTGGTTTATCAAGATAAAGCCCCTGGCGGATGAAGCGATCAGGGCGGTGAAAGACAGTCGAACCAGGATAATCCCCGAGCAGTGGACTAAAAACTACTTTGAGTGGTTGGAAAATATAGAGGATTGGTGCATTTCGAGGCAAATCTGGTGGGGTCATCGAATTCCGGCCTGGCATTGCAGAGAATGCGGATCTGTCACGGTATCCATGGAAACTCCGGACAGGTGTTCGGGTTGCGGAAGTACCGACATATACCAGGATACCGATGTGCTCGACACGTGGTTCAGCTCGGCTCTCTGGCCTTTTTCCACCCTCGGTTGGCCCGAGAAAACCCTCGAACTTGAACGCTTTTATCCCACATCCGTGCTTGTAACCGGATTTGATATCTTATTTTTCTGGGTAGCCCGAATGATGATGATGGGACTCTACTTCATGAAAGATGTCCCGTTTTATGACGTGTATATTCACGCCCTTGTCCGCGACGCGGAAGGCCAGAAGATGAGCAAGTCGAAGGGAAACGTTATTGACCCGCTCATAATGATGGACAAGTACGGGACAGACGCACTTAGGTTTACCCTGACAGCCTTCGCAATCCAGGGCAGGGACATAAAGCTTTCTGAAGAAAGGATTGAAGGATACAGGCATTTTGTAAACAAGATCTGGAACGCATCCCGCTTCGCCCTGATGAACCTGGATGATTTTACTCCGCAAGGTGAGTATCCTCCAAAGCCCACAACCCTGGCAAACCGATGGATACTCAGCGCCGTTCAGAAAGTGATAAAGGAGGTCGAGTACTCTCTTGAAAACTACGTTTTTAACCAGGCTGCCACGGCATCGTACCAGTTTTTCTGGCACCAGTTCTGCGACTGGTATCTGGAAATAATCAAGCCTGTTTTGTATGGTGAAAAAAACGAGATCCGCGAGGAGACTCAAGCCACCATGCTCTACGTCCTGGAAACCATGCTCAAGCTTCTCCACCCCATCATGCCTTTCGTCACGGAAGAACTGTGGCAAAAGTTACCAAGGGCAAACGGTGCAATAAGCATCATGGTGGCACCTTTTCCGGAAGCAAGAGAGGACTTCGTGGACGAAGAGGCCGAAAAAGAAGTGGAACTGATAACAGAGGTGATCGGCAGCATCAGGAACATCAGGGGAGAGATGAACATACCTCCGTCAAAGCTTATAGACGCGGAATGCCTGTGTTCAACAGCGGAAGAAAAGAAACTTCTTGAATCCACACAAAGAACCATCAAGGACCTGGCCAAGCTGTCCAATCTTACCATCAGAACCGACGGAAAGAAGCCGAAAGCGGCGGCAAGCGCGGTTGTGCACGGGATGGAGATCTTTGTGCCTCTAAGAGGCGTGATAGATTTCGAAGCGGAGAAAAAACGCCTTGATAAGGAAATAAGAAAGCTCGAAAAAGAAATGGAAAGGACTCAGAAGAAGCTCCAGAGCAAAAACTTTCTTGAAAAAGCTCCACCCGAAATCGTGCAAAAGGAAAGGGACAAGTTTAGCAGGCTTGATACCAAGCTCGCTAAATTGCAGCACAATTACGACACGATAAAAACAATTCAATCGGAAATATCGTAAAAATGGTCCAACGAAAATTTAACCCGGATCATCTCCTCGAAGCCGCTCTCGCGGAAGATCTGGGTTGCGGTGATGTTACCACCGCCGCACTGGTTTCACCCTCAGTCGACGGGCACGCTCAGGTCATAGCCAGAGAGCCCCTGGTGCTTTCGGGGAGCGGTGTTTTTTCCCGGGTCTTTCAAATTCTTGATCCGGAAGTACAAATCACCACACATTTTGAGGACGGAAACCGGGTAGCTTCCAACACCACTTTCCTCGAAATTCACGGAAAACTGGCTTCCATACTGTCTGCCGAAAGGGTTGCCCTGAACCTTTTACAGCGTCTCAGCGGCATTGCCACCTACACCAGGAAGTTCGTAGAGGCGGTAAAGGACTATCCGGTGCAGATAGTCGATACCAGAAAAACCACTCCCCTGTGGCGGAACCTCGAAAAAAAGGCGGTACGAGACGGCGGAGCCGCGAATCATCGTTTCGGACTTTTCGACGGAATTCTAATAAAAGACAATCATATAGCAGCATGTAAAGGGATAAAAGAGGCCGTCTTAAAGGCCAGAAAATCCTGCCATCATCTCCTTAAGGTGGAAATAGAAGTTGAAAACCTGGATCAATTTAAAGAAGCTCTTGAGGCAGGAGCAGACGCAATCATGCTTGACAACATGTCACCGGAAGAAATCCGCACGGCCGTCACCCTGGCTCGGGGCAGGGTAATCCTCGAAGCGTCCGGTGGAATAACTCTGGACAACGTGCGCGAATACGCCGAAAGCGGTGTGGACCTGATAAGCCTCGGCACCCTTACCCACTCTGCTCCGGCAGTGGACATAAGTCTCGAGATTTCATAAACCCTTCCCAGGAGATATAAACTGCCCCCGCGAGAATCGCTCACAAACTTTCTTGCCGTATTGTTGAACCAAATTTTTGACAGAACCAGTTGATTTATTTTACCATGTTTTTATGGCTCAACTTCCAGCTACTGCAGGCTCCACGTTGATGAAAAGCTGCCGGATGTCCCGGAATTGTTCACGCTAACGCCCGTGGTCTTTTACCCGGAGGTAAAAAACGGGGGCATGAGAATTTATGCAGAGGAGATAGCAGGTGAGGGTTTTCGTGAAATCATTTGTAGGAGTTCAGCCACATTCCTCCCTGCTGGTGGCATTTTCACGTAAAGGTGTTTAACCACAAACCGGTTAGAGGTGAACCATGGCCATAGTATGCGACTACCACCCGCAAAAGCGCGCTCACTGGTATTGCCCGTCTTGCAACAAGAACTACTGCTCTTCGTGTGCAATAATCCGGGAAACAGACATGTACGGCGCGAAGAAAATCCACAGGCTCTGCCCGCATTGCAACCTCGATCTTCAAACCCACTCAGCTGAAAACATCATCGAACCCTTCTGGCGTATACTGCATAAGTTTTTCGCGTACCCCTTCCAGAGTCGCCCCTTAATATTGATGCTGATTCTTTCGTCCGCTTTTGTCATCATTTCCGGTCCCGGTCTTTTTTATTCTCTGCTTCGTTTTGTCCTGTGGGCGGTGCTCTTAAAGTATTCCTTTTGTGTTCTCAAAAAGACCGCCACCGGTTCACTGGAAGCACCCGAATTGAATATGAAAAACCTGTCGGACAACTTTGAGATAGTGTTCAAGCAGATCGCGATCTACCTCATCACCGCGTTTCTTTTCATTGAAATCGCAAAAACCGCCGGGGCTTTCGTCGGGATCCTTTTTCTCCTCTTTTCCTTTCTTTCCATTCCGGCAATGCTCCTCGTTCTCATAGCCACGGACAGCCTTATTGCCGCTCTTAACCCGATGATATTTGTCAGGGTCGCATGGAGAATCGGCTGGGGATACTTATTAATGTATTTTTTCTACGTCCTGCTGGGATCCGCGCCCAACACCATTACCTATCTGACTGTCGGTCACCTGCCTCTTCTACTCGTACTCTTCATTTCTTTTTTCGCCAAGAGCTACTACGTAATCATTTCGTATCACTTGATGGGTTACGTACTGTACCAGTACCACGAGGATATCGGGTATGAAGTGGAAATCGAGGACCAGAGTTACCTTAAGGAAGCAACTGAAGCCCTGGAAGGCGACGAGGAGCTTATTCGCAGGGCAAACATCCTGCTCAGGGAAGGAAAAGCCCCGGAAGCACTCAAGCTGATAAAAGATAGAACGGGTGGCAATATCGATAACCTTCAGCTTGCCGACCTTTATTTCAGGCTTCTAAAAACCTCCGGCGACGCAAAAGAAGTAGTACTTTTCGGCAAGAAATACCTGGAGATGCTGGCAAATCACGCGGACGCGGAAAAGCTGACGGGAGTCTATACAGACTGTGTATCTCGCGACAAAAACTTCCCGCTTCCGGCCCCCGTTGCCTTTAAAATAGCTAAAACACTGACCAATCACGGCCATCACAAGGAAGCCGTGGCCGCCTATAACCGGTTCATAAAATCAAACCCGGAACATCGCCTTGTCCCGGAAGCCTATTACATGGCCGCAGGTATAATTGAAAAGGAATTCGGCAACAAGCAGCAGGCTCTTAAAATATTAAAGGGGTTAATGAAGAAGTATCCCAACCACGGCATCATGCCTTACGTAAAAAGATACGTCGATAGCCTCACGACCTAGCACGAGGACATCATGGTCGGGTCGAACACAGGAGACGCCCGGCGATTTTTGATTCGGAGGTGTGAGGAAAGCGCTTCCGGACAAGCCTTAAGATTCCGAGACCCTTTTCTACCTTGCCGGTTTTCAGGTAGCCCTGGCCCAGCTTCAAAAGCCCCACCGGCAACATTTTAAACGCGGGGTTTTTCTTTAAGAAGAGGGCCATGATTTTTTCAGCATCCTTTAAGTAGCCGCTTCTGACAAAGGCCATGGATATTTCATGCAGCAATTCCGGCTCAATGCCCGGGTTGCTCGATATGCGAGTATATTCCGTGTAGACTTTTAACAGTTGACCATGCTCGGAGGGCACCTTGCAAAGATAGCTCATGTACCGTTTTGCCGCGAGCCGATACTCTTCGCTGCCCGGATTTTGCCTTTCGATCCGGTAGAGACGACTCAAGGCCTTTTCGTTGTTCGGCTCAATTTTCAGAACCTCCTTCAAAAGTTCCCTGGCTTCTTCAAAATGCAGGGTTTCCATTTTCTTGAGGGCAAGCTCAAAAAGATGGGCGACTTTTTCGGAAGGCTCCTCTTTGAAAACATCTTCGTCCACCATCTTCAAAACTTTCACGTTAAAGTATCCAATGGCCGAACCAGCAACGAGCCCACCCACGTGAGCCATGTAGGCCACGTTTGAGAAGGTGGAGAAAAAGAGTTGAAAGATTTCTTTCAGGATCCAGGCGGGAAGGAGTATTATTGCGGGAATCCTTTTGTAATCGAAGTAAAACCCCAGGGAGTAAAATACCTTTATTCTGGCCCTTCCGTAGGAGACCATCATTGCCCCAACAAGTCCCGAGATGGCACCAGAGGCACCGAGGAGAGGAATATGGCTGTGCAGATTGAACAGGCAGTAGGTAAAAACAGCGGCAACTCCGGTAAGCAAGTAAAACGGCAGATAGATAAACTTGTTCCATCCTGCCTCCACCACCGATCCAACAAGCCACAGAAACAGCATGTTTCCAAAAAGATGCATGAAACTTCCGTGAAGGAACATGTGTGTAACCAGGCTAACCGCCCTGGGTTCCGCCGGAATAAACGCGTAATGGTAACCGACCACCCGGGAAAGCTTCTTCCGGTAATTGTCCCTCCGCACCTTCCACCATGGATAAATCTTTTCACCGGGAGTTATAATACGGCCGGCTAGAAGCTTGTCCATGAATTCATCATCCCTTTTCATCTTTGAATAGATCATCAGTAGATCATTCTGATTATACTTTTTCTTGCCTTTCAAAAACGAAAGTTCTGATAGCCTGTTACGAGACTTCAGGTAGTCGACGTATCTCGTGCATTCAACCCCGGCCAGACCCGATTTTAAGTAGTAACCGAGAGCTTTCTCAAAATTTTTTGAATCACTGCTCTGAAACACAATGAAGACAAAGCAGTTCACGAGTATCAGCGAAAGGGTTAACCACGGAAAGTTCTCCCTGTTTAACCTGCCTGTAAGTGGGACAATGAGCATAACGATACCTCAAAAAACCTGATCCAGCGGAATAAGACTCGCGTTCGCCCAAAGCCGCCTGTTCCACAAACGTTCTCGCTACGCTGCAGAACGGGCATACTGCCAGATTAAACAATTTGCTTGAGGGATTTCAAATCTTTCCGATTTTTGCTCAGCAAAAATCGCCGATCTCTTCATTTGTCCGTTGCCCGGCATGGATTTTCCACCCTGAGGTCTCATCGGAGAGATTGTACCGGGATTCCGGTGAAGCAGAGCCGGTTACGAGGACTGAAAACGACAGGAGAGCTGCGGCGCGCGGAGGTTTCCTTTCCGCGCGCACAACCACGGTGGTTTTTTACACGATCGGAAAAGTCGCATGCGGGCTTTTCCCGCCCGCGTGGTCATTTTCCGGCTATTTTTTTCCCAGTTCTTCCGATCTTCTGGCAGCGGCTTGAACCGCTCGCATTAACAGGCCTCTTGCGCCTCCCGATTCCAGCACTTCAAGCCCGTAGATGGTGGTTCCGCCCGGGGACGTTATCTGGTCTTTCAGGGCGGCTGAATGAAGACTCGTTTCGGCCATCAACTTCGCCGCACCAAGGGTGGTTTGAATTGCAAGCCTCGATGCCACCGGACGGGGCAACCCCGCCATCACGCCTCCATCCGTCAGCGCTTCTATAACCAGGAGAATGTATGCGGGACCACTTCCGCTGAGCCCGGTTACGGCATCGAGCAACTTTTCTTCCACTTCAACCACTTCACCCACGGCAGAAAAAATGGAAAGGGCGAGCTCTCGATGTTCCCCGGTGGCTTTTGAACCGCACGCGATGGCAGAAGCTCCTTCAAGAACCAGAGCGGGGGTATTCGGCATTACTCTGATCATAGGCACTTCCTTGCCCAGCACGCTTGAAATGGAGGCCAGTTTAACTCCTGCCATGATGGACACTAACAGGTGTTCGTCTCCGATAACATCTCTTATATCCTGCAAAACCACCGACATCACCTGCGGTTTTACAGCCAGGATTATGACATCGGAATTATTGACAACTTCTTTATTTGAATTGAACGTACGGACTCCGTATTCTCCGGAGAGAAACCCGAGCCTTTCCTCGGAGATATCGCTTACGAGGATACGCGAAGGATCAAGGAGGCCGGCTTTCAGAACTCCTTTTATTAACGCGCTCCCCATGTTGCCGCCGCCGATAAAAGCCAGCTTTTTGCCTTCCCACATATTCTCCCCTCCCCTTTCGATTATTTCCCTGCGTGGCTTAGATCTTACTCCAGTTCCCTGATCACCTTTCTTTCGAGATTTTCCACACGCTTCAGAATTCTCTCAAATTGTCTCAGGTAAATTTCCCTGCCGTGATACTTGGTCAACAGGTAAATCAAGTAGCTATTCAAACTCATCCTTGAAGCCTTGGCTCCCTCGGCCAACTCTTTGTGCAGTTCCGCCGGCATCCTGAGAGCGAACTTACCGCTGTAAGTTTGAGGCTTTCCCAGCTTTGGTTCGGGAATTTCGATGCCCTCGTCAAGGTACTTTTCAAAAAGCTTTCTTTTTCGGTTTTCGAGGTTTTTCAAAGCTTCTTCGACGGTTTTACCGGTAGCAACGAACGCATACCGCCCGAGCTGCGGAATACACGCCTCGTATCCCGGTCCCAGCTCGGGGGGCAATGGAGTAATCTCGCAGGGGTATTCAAGCTTCATGTAATATTCGAGATCACATTTCATAAGAACACTCTAGCCGGTTAACGATTCATCTACCTTTCTTTCCACTGCGGTTTTCTTTTTTCAAGAAAAGCCTTTACGCCTTCCTGGGCATCTTCCGTACAGCAGAGCCTTGCGAATACTTCACCCATGTACTCCAGGGAATCCCCGAAGTTCATATCCCACATGGAATAAAATGATCTTTTGCCCATCTGCAAAGCGACAGGGCTCTTGGACGCCAGTTCCCTGGCCAGTTTCATGGTTTCTTCTTCCAGTTGATCTTTAGGGACCACCTTATTTACCAGTCCATAGCGCTCCGCTGTTGCTGCATCGATAATATTGCCCCTTAGAAGCATTTCAAGGGTTCTTTTCTTACCGGTGTGACGGGCAAGAGATACCGCGGGTCCCATGCAGAAAAGGCCAACGTTAATTGCGGTGGTACCGAATTTACTGTCCTCGGATGCCACGGCAAGATCACACGCAGCCACCAGCCCCGCACCGTTTGCCACGGCGTAACCATGAACACTGGCTATAACAGGCTTCATCATTCTCGCAATAGTCCAGTGCATTTCATCCATCATACCGATCCATTTTCTGTATTCCAGAATCGATTTTCCCTCAAAATCGGTAATATCTATGCCGGCGCAAAAACTTTTGCCTGCACC
>JALXAI010000103.1 GCA_026992215.1 Desulfobacterales bacterium
ACGGAATGGGAGATTATCCCCTGGATGAGCTTGGTGGCAAGACTCCACTCCAGTATTCGGAGACTCCCAACATGGATAAAATAGCGCTTGGAGGCAAGGTCGGGTTGGTGACCACCATACCCCCCGGCTATCCTCCGGGAAGTGACGTAGCCAACATGAACCTTATGGGCTATGACCCCGTTCGATATCACACGGGACGGGCGCCCCTGGAAGCGGCAAGCATGGGAGTGTCGTTGAGAGAAAACGACGTAGCTTTCAGGTGTAACCTGGTATACCTGGATGAGAGCGGCGAAGAAGTGGTGATGGGAGATTATGCGGCCGGTCATATCACGTCGGAAGAAGCAAAGGAAATAATTAATGACCTGGAAAACGAAATCGGAAATTCTGAGTTCCATTTTTATCCCGGGGTCAGTTACAGGCACTTGATGGTGTGGGCGGGGGGAGAAAAGGATCTGGACTTGACTCCCCCTCATGACATTACCGGAGAACCTGTGAGAGAACACATGGATAAGTTATTTGCAGTTCCGAAGCTCCGGGATATTTTTGAAAGGGCTCACGAGATTTTGCGGAAGCATCCCGTCAACGCAAGGCGAATCTCGGAAGGGAAATCTCCCGCCAATTCAATATGGCTGTGGGGACAGGGAAAAGCTCCTGTTATGCGCGGATACAGGGAGAAGTTCGGTATCGAGGGCGCGGTAATCTCTGCGGTGGATCTTTTGAAGGGAATAGGTGTCTACGCGGGCCTCGAGCCTCTGAGCGTCCCCGGAGCAACCGGGTATCTTGACACTAACTACGAAGGAAAGGTACGTGCCGCGATTGATGCATTGGAGAGGCAGGCGGATTTTGTCTACCTGCACGTGGAAGCCCCCGATGAAGCGTCCCACGAAGGGGATCTGGAAAAGAAGATTGTGGCGATAGAGGATTTTGACAGGAAAGTTGTGGGACCTATTTTGGAGGGCTTAAGCCGGTTTGAAGAGGCGAGAATTTTGCTGGCCACCGATCACTATACGCCGATCGCAAAAAAGACCCACGAGGCATCGCCAGTGCCTTTTGCCATGTGCGAACTGCCACTTGGGAAATCCGGGAAGCATGGCCTCTGTTTTAACGAAGCGGATGCGGGTAAGTCAAACGTGAGGTTTGATGCGGCACATGAGCTGGTGCGGGTATTTCTGAATGTCGAGGAAAGTATTTTACGGAAGTGACACTTTCGGGATAAAGGATTACCGGTTTTTTCAAATGAACAGTTTGTCGTTCAACGAAGCAAGCTACGTTGCGGAATACCGGGTACTCTATGGTGACACTGACACCATGGGGCAGGCTTACTACGCCAATTATCTTAAATGGTTTGAGATAGGTCGTGCGGAGCTTTTTAGAAAGGGCGGTTTTTCGTACAGGGAAGTGGAAGAAAAGGGGATTTATCTCCCTGTCATCGAGGCATTTTGTAAGTACCATGAACCGGCTGTTTATGATGATATAATATTGATAGCCTCGAAATTTACTCTGGAGAGAAGAATTCGCCTTCGATTCGACTATGAAATTTACAAGAAAAATAACTTAACATCGCTGGTGGCCACGGGGTACACGATCCACGTGTGCCTGAACAGGCAAAAGCGCCCCGTGAGGCCCCCGGCTTTTCTTCTTGAAGGGCTTCAAAGAGCGTCAGAGGAGTAGAAAAAGTGCTGGTTATACCTGCTATTGATTTGAAAGATGGGCAATGTGTAAGGCTGAAACAGGGAAAATTCGACCACGTTACAGTTTTTGGCGACGATCCTCCTGCCATTGCAAGAAAATGGGAAAGTCTCGGAGCCGAATGGCTTCATGTTGTTGATCTCGATGGTGCCGTGGGAAAAAGCCCTAAAAATCGTGAAGCAGTCCGCCGAATTGTTGAATCCGTGGATGTTCCTGTTCAGCTCGGGGGTGGTATAAGGGATTTGAAAACAATTGATGAATATATTGATATGGGGATAAGCAGAGTGATACTCGGTACGGTAGCCCTGAAAAATCCCGAACTCGTCAATGAAGCCAGCAGGAAATACCCCGGGAAAGTTGCACTTGGTATTGATGCCAGGGGCGGGAAAGTTGCCGTGGAAGGCTGGACGGAAATCAGCTCGAAGAGCCCAGTTGAAATAGCCGTGAGTTTTTCCCGTCTGCCTCTCGCAGCAATTATATATACCGACATTCTACGAGATGGCATGCAAACGGGAGTGAATATCGAGAGCACCAGGGCACTGGCGGAAGCCATTGATATTCCTGTGATTGCGTCCGGCGGAGTTGCAACGCTGGATGATATTAAAGCTTTGTTACCCCTT
>JALXAI010000104.1 GCA_026992215.1 Desulfobacterales bacterium
ATGGTGGCACGGGGAGAAACCTCCAGCAGGGCAATTATTGAACGGGTTCGCGGTGAAATATCCGGCGAGGCTCACACAAAAATAGACTACGTCCAGGTTGTTCACCCGGAGACTCTTGTTGATGTCGATGATATAAGCAACGGGGGACTTCTGGCCCTGGCGGTGTGGGTCGGCAAAACCAGGCTTATAGACAATTGCATGTTAAGGACAGCCGGGAATTGAGGAAGTTTCTTTTAGTGAGGTGGTGCGATAATCATGCAGAGATTCATGCTAAAATCCAAAATTCACAGGGCCACTGTTACAGAAGCAAATCTTGACTACGAGGGGAGTATCACCATAGACAGCGAGCTGTTGAAAGCGGCAAACATCGTGCCTTTTGAGGAGGTCAAGATTTATAATATTTCCAACGGGGAAAGATTTGATACTTATGTCATATCCGGAGAAGCAGGTAAAGGAGAGGTCTGTTTGAACGGTGCCGCAGCACGCAAGGGACACCCGGGAGATTTGATCATAGTAGCTTCTTACGCAATACTGGACGAAAATGAGGTTGCAAATCATGCACCAACTATAGTACATGTGGATAAGAACAACAGGATATCAAGTCAAGTTTAGTGATTCGTTCGGAAGTGAAGATTGCTTAAGAAGCTCAAAGATAAACTGCGAAACTATTTTGTAGCAGGGCTTTTGACGATATTGCCCCTGTCCGTCACCGCCTACGTGGTAATCACCTTTTTAAAGGTTATGGACAGGATTCTTAATTATCTCCCCCCAAAACTCAGGCCCCAGACGTATATCCCCATACACTTTCCAGGATTAGGCCTGATATTAACACTTTTGATTGTTTTGGTGACCGGAATTCTGGTAAAGAATTACGTGGGTGGTAAGCTTTTGACGTGGGGGGAATATTTTGTGTATAAGACTCCCCTGATCAGAACAATATATGCGTCTATCAAGCAGCTTTTACAGGCAATTGTCATGCAGGATAACCAGAGTTTCAAAAGGGTGGTGGTAATTGAGTATCCAAGAAAAGGGATTTATTCCATGGCTTTTGTTACCGGGTTGCCTTCCGGTGACATACAGGAAGAACTGCACCGGGAGGGGATGATAAACGTATTTGTACCCACCACTCCGAACCCCACTTCGGGTTTTTACCTTATGGTCCCCGAAGACGAAAGCTACCCGCTGAATATTTCCGTGGAAGATGCCTTTAAACTGATCATATCAGGTGGAATTGTTTCTCCTGAGACAGCACTCAAAGAAAAGGACTTATCAGAAAATATACCGTTCGAGGATCAAGAAAGAGAGAAAACCCGGTTTAAGGGAGACAAAAATTTTGTGGTCGAAGAAAGGAGAAAGTAAATGTCAATGTCTCACTATTTATTTACATCTGAATCGGTGACCGAAGGTCATCCGGATAAAATTGCGGACAGGATATCCGATGCTGTGCTTGATGCAATTATAGCCCAGGACAAGGAATGCAGGGTTGCGTGTGAAACTCTTGTTACAACCGGAATTGCAATCGTTTCGGGAGAGATTACCACGTCTTGCTGGGTTGATATCCCGGAAATAGTCAGGAACACCATAAGAGAAATAGGCTACGATAACTCAGATATGGGCTTCGACTGGAAGACGTGCGCGGTGTTAACTTCCATTGATAAGCAGTCCCCGGATATTTCTCTGGGGGTAACCCCCGGGGAGGGCCTGTTCGAGGAACAGGGAGCCGGTGACCAGGGACTAATGTTCGGTTTTGCCTGTGATGAAACGCCCGTATACATGCCGATGCCTGCCTTTTATGCCCATAGAATAACGAAAAGGCTTGCCGATGTTCGAAAGGAAAAAATCCTTGACTTCTTGCGTCCCGATGGAAAAAGCCAGGTTACCGTGGAATACGACAACAGTACTCCCAAGAGGGTGGAAGCGGTGGTTGTGGCGGCGCAGCACACTCCGGAAGTGACCCGGAAAAACCTGGAAGAAGGAATCATGGAAGAAGTCATCAAGAAAGCGATTCCAGAAAAAATGCTCGATAAGAATACGAAGTTCTTTATAAATGCAACGGGCAGGTTTGTTATTGGCGGGCCTATGGGAGATTGCGGGCTGACAGGCAGAAAGATAATAGTGGATACCTACGGGGGGCAGGGAAGTCACGGTGGCGGTTGCTTTTCCGGGAAAGATCCGAGCAAGGTTGATCGAAGCGCTTCGTACATGGCAAGATACGTCGCCAAGAACGTAGTCGCAGCAGGCCTTGCCAAGAAGTGTGAAATTCAGGTTGCTTACAGTATTGGTGTTGCGGAACCGGTGTCATTGATGGTAGATACGATGGGAACCAGCAAGATACCCCCAGATGAGATAGCAAGAATAATAAGAGAAGTATTCAGCTTTAAACCGGCTGACATGATAAAACACCTGCGGCTCCTGAGGCCGATTTACAAGAAAACCTCGTGTTACGGACATTTTGGCAGAAATGACCCTGATTTTACCTGGGAAAAGCTAGACATGGTTGATGTTCTCAAGGATAAGGCAGGGCTTTAGTTTCTGCTTGTTTTAATCACATTCAGTAGGAGTTGTTATGGATTTTGACATTAAGGATAAGAACCTTGCAGAAGAAGGACGTTTGAGGACAGAGTGGGCTGCTCAATCGATGCCGGTGCTTTCCCTCATAAAGGAAAGATTCTCAAAGGAAAGGCCTCTGGACGGAATCAACCTGGCAGCCTGCCTTCACGTAACCACTGAAACGGCCTTTCTTATGGAGACGTTAAAGGCGGGAGGGGCCAATATACGTTTATGTGCTTCCAATCCCCTTAGCACCCAGGACGATGTTGCGGCTTATCTGGCCGTGGAGCTTGGTATACCGGTATTTGCCATAAAGGGCGAGGACAAGGATACCTATTACGGCCACATAAAATCAGTACTTGAAGTTATCCCTGACATAACCATGGACGACGGAGCGGACCTTGTTAGTACTCTTCACTCCGACTACAAGGAGTACCTGAAGAACATAAAAGGCGGCACCGAGGAAACCACGACGGGCGTTATAAGGCTGCGCAGCATGGCCGAAAACAATGTTCTCCAGTATCCGATCATAGCTGTTAATGACGCAAACACCAAGCACCTTTTCGACAACAGGTACGGAACCGGTCAGAGTACAATAGATGGCATACTCAGGGCTACCAACAGGCTTATCGCCGGCTCCAATTTTGTTGTTTGCGGGTATGGCTGGTGCGGAAGAGGTGTTGCGATGAGGGCTTCGGGAATGGGTGCCCGCGTGATTGTAACCGAAGTTGACCCTCTCAGGGCGCTCGAAGCAGTAATGGACGGTTACCAGGTAATGCCCATAGCCGAAGCTGCAAGAATCGGTGACTTTTTTTGTACTCTTACCGGTGACATACACGTCATTAGAGGGGAACATTTTAAGCTCATGAAAGACGGGGCGATCGTTTGTAACTCCGGGCACTTCAACGTTGAAATCGACCTGGAATCACTGGAAAAAATGGCGGAGAAACGAAGAAAAATCCGGGAATACGTAGAAGAATTCACATTGCAGGGGGGCAGGAGGATATACGTTCTCGGTGAAGGAAGGTTGATTAACCTTGCTGCCGCCGAAGGACATCCGTCCAGCGTGATGGATATGAGTTTTGCCAACCAGGCGCTGTGCGCTGAATACTTAAAAGAGCACGGGGGCGAACTCGAAAGAAAAGTATACGGGGTTCCAGAACATATAGACAAGGAAATTGCCAGGTTAAAGTTAAAATCCATGGGCGTGGAGATCGACAGCCTCACCGAGGAACAGGAAAAGTACCTCCATTCCTGGGAAATGGGTACGTAGCGCTTAGCCGGTGGCATGTAACTCTTTTAAGTATGAATGGTTGTTGCAAGTGGTAGCTGACAAGAAACAGGAGAGCAGGATGCGGTTCGTTACCGTTCTTGCTCTTCTTTTTGCCCTTTTTTCGATCCTGCAGTATGCGTGTGCCCCGAGGCCCAAACCGCTGGTTGTTACCAGCAGGGAAAAGGCTTTCGTGGAAGTGCCCATAAGGAGCCTTCCGCTAAAAGAAGATGACCTTCCCGTTTCATCTTTTCTTCGTGCGATGGATAAAAGTATCGCTTACTACAGGAGGGTCCCCGCTCGTAAAGTTTTTTATTTCGGCGTGGAAGGTTTCTCCGCCTGCGAGCTTGTGGATTCTTACAGCGGTCTTAAAGAATACGCCGAGATGCATCCACGGTGGCCGGCCATATCAGCTTACATTTGCGAGCATTTTAAGGCTCTCAGGTGCGTCGGGTATCGGGGTGACGGGCGACTTCTTTTCACCGGTTATTATGAGCCCAGGGTGCGGGGAAGCCTGAAGAAGGGCGGGAAATTTCTCTATCCACTTTATTCCTTACCAAGTGACCTGGTACACGTGGATTTGGAAAGCTTTGGTTTGAAGTGCCCCTTGAAAAGGTTGACGGGCAGACTTGAAGGAAACACGGTAAAGCCCTACTTTACCAGGCACGAGATAGATTTCGAGAAGAAGCTTGAAGGAAAAGGTCTTGAACTGGTCTGGCTGGATGATCCGGTAGATTGCTTCTTTATTCATATCCAGGGTTCTGCTGAAGTGGTTTTGGCCGATGGCGGAAGGATGAGCGTAAATTACGCGGGGTCGAACGGCATGCGGTATAAGAGTATCGGTGCGTTCTTGATAGATAAAGGCGTAATTTCGAGAGAGAAGATGTCCATGAAGGCCATTTATGAATATCTTCATGAACACCCTTCGGAGATAGAAAAGGTACTGAGCTATAATCCGAGTTACGTATTTTTCAGGGTGGTGGAGAAGGGGCCGGTCGGTAGTCTTGGAGTAGTGCTAACACCGTGCCGATCGGTAGCGGCAGACCCCCGATTTTTCCCTCCCGGAGCACTCGGGTTCGTTGAGATCTGCAGGTCAGGAGAGAGGAAGCCTTGCAATGATAGACACGATTACCTGTTTAAGCGTCTTGTTTTCATCCAGGACAGGGGTGGAGCCATCAAGGGGCCCGGACGAATTGACTATTACTGGGGGAAAGGCGAAAAAGCAGGAGAAATTGCCGGCGGATTTAAGCCCTGGGGCGAGTTTTACGTCATCCTGCCGAGGGAACATGCAGCCGGGGTAAATTAGATGACCACTGATCCTGAATTCAGAAATGTTTGAGTTACTTCTGCGTATTTAGTAGAATGGTTTTAATCGGTGGCTTGTGGCCGGGAATCCGGGTAAACGATATGTTCACCACCTGAAGGGAAAATAGTAATGTACATTTCGCGCTCTGACTGCAGGATTTTCAGGAAGAAAAGCAAAAAGAGGCTGGTTTACAGGTGCCTGATAATCGTTTTGATCCAGTTATTGATATTTTTCCCCGGTATTCAAAGAAGTGAATCGCAACCACCAACCCCCTGCCGGCAGGTCCCGTTGCCTGTCGACTCGGCTTTTTCGAGTGAGAGCACCGTGGTCAATTTCCCGGATTTTATTCAACTGGCATCCCTGTGCAGTGATAAACCGGAATGGCGAATTCGCCGTCTGGCGTATAATAGAAAAGGTTACGAGAACAGATCATGGGGAGGTAACACCGCTGTCCGGGTTCGACCCTTTGAATACCGGCGACTTGAGAGGGATATCTGGAAGGAGCTTGCCCTTTTAAAGAAAAAGAGACTCCTGATCCCCGGTGATGAGGTTTCCGTCAGGATTTTGGACTTAACCGGAGGCAGACTCCTTGCCAGCATAAATGCCGATAAAAAGCGCATGGCAGCCAGTTTGATCAAGCCCTTTGTCATGCTGGCAGTGTACGATCATGTATACCACGGAAAGTTGAAAAGGGGCCGATGGCTGGAAAAGCTGTTGCGCAGGATGATTGTTGTCAGCAACAACTGGGCGACCAACAGGCTGGTAAGGTTATTGGGGAAGGGAAACGCAAAAAGAGGGCTCAGAGCCGTAAACCGCGTGATAAGAAAGTACCGCTTTTACCATACAAGAATGATTGAAACGATCCCTCCGGGAGGAAGAACGTACCGGAACTACACTACTGCGAGGGACCTGAGCAGGTTCTTTTACCTTCTTTACCACAAGAGGCTCGTGTCCCAGCGTTACTCCGAATTGATGATGAGGAAATTTCTGAATGTAAGAACCAGCAGGGTAAGGACGTACATTTTGAGAAGAGATGGTGTCCCGGTGGCGGATAAAACAGGTTTCGTGTGCGGGCTGAACGGGGATGCGGGCATTGTTTTCCAGAGCAGGGCAATCAGCGGGGGCAGAGATTATATATTTGTTTTGATGGTTGAAAACAAGGGAAGGCCCAATTCAAGAAGATGGAGGCACCATAAGACAAGGGTGCTGCGCTGTTTATCCAACAAAATTTACCTCGCGTTCAGGGACCTTGCTTTGAAACATTCAAAAACCAGAGTTGTTGCCCTGTAAACTTTTTCTGCTTTAGCAATCACACGCATTTTTCATTTTGCCCTGTTTTTTTATCTTTGATTCCCTCTTGAAATCCTGTAGAAATAAATATTTGTGGTGCGTTTGATTCCGGAGTCGACGAGAATTGGAGGGAGCTGAGAAAATGAAAGAATTCAGGGGAAATCCCGGTTACGGTGAGCTGGTGTCAAAGAGCGAGAAGCTGATTTCCAGGGCCTTTGGAAGGTACACTCAAATCCCCGTTGAAAGAGGCGAAGGTGTTTACCTCTTTGACACTGCCGGCAACAGGTATATTGATTTCACGGCGGGAATTGCCACGTGTAACGTGGGTCATTGCCACCCTGAAGTTGTCAGTGCCATAAAAGAACAGGCCGAAAAGATAATTCATTTGATGGATCATGTCGGCTATTACAGGCCCTATATTGATCTGGTTGAAAGAGTGAATTCCCTATTGCCGGCAGGTTTTTCCGATGCGGCGGCTTTCCTGGTAAACGGGGGTTCGGAAGCCGTCGAGGTCGCTATGAAGCTGGCTAGAATGGTTACGGGGCGTCCCGTCGTTTTAAGCTTTTTTGGTGCATTTCACGGCAGAACCATGGGGGCTCTTTCTGTAACTGCGAGTAACATGGTATACAAGGTGGGTCTGGGTGGCCTTTTTCCCGCCGTTCACCATGTGCCGTTTCCGTATGATCCCGAGGGAAAACAAAAAGATCTGACCTCCGAGTGTATCGGGTTTATCAAGATGCTTCTGAAAACCGCCGTGCATCCCGATGACGTGGCTGCAATAATTGTTGAGCCCGTCCAGGGGGAAAGCGGTTACAGGATTCCACCTGATGATTTCCTTCCGGAGCTTAGAGCCCTTTGCGATGAGTATGGTTTCTTGTTGATTTTCGACGAAATCCAAACGGGATTTGGACGCACAGGCAAGATGTTTGCCCTGGAACACTGGGAAGTGGAACCGGATATTATTTGCCTGGCCAAGGCCTTTGGCGGCGGGTTACCCTTGAGTGGCATGTTTGCAAAACAGGAACTGAACCAGAAATGGCGTCCCGCGGCACACGGCTCAACCTTCGGCGGGAATCCTCTGGCGATTGCTGCTTCGCTGGCCAGTATTGAAGTGATTTTGAAGGAAAATCTCGTCGAAAATTCCAGGAAAATGGGCGAATACCTTGTTGACCTTGTGAAAGAAGCTCAGGAAAACACGAGTGCCATTGGCAGCGTGAGGGGATTGGGGCTTATGATAGCAGTGGATATTGTTGACAGGGAGGGGAAGCCGTTTGAGAATTGCAAGGATATCCTGTACTCAGCGGCGGAAAGAGGCCTGGTACTGTCCACCTGCGGGACAAACAGTATCCGGATTTGTCCCCCGCTAACCATCAACAGGTCCCAGGTGGAAGAGGGCGTGCAAATCCTCGTTGACTCTATTAAGG
>JALXAI010000105.1 GCA_026992215.1 Desulfobacterales bacterium
CACTTGTTGGAGTAAAGGATTACCTGAAGCGGGACGAGTTAGTAGAGGTTCTGATGGAGAGGGAGCGGCTGGGAAGCACGGGTATTGGGGAAGGAGTGGCGATACCTCATGGAAAATTGAAAGATTTGGACCAGCTGCTTATATGCTTCGGGCGAAGTACCGAGGGAATAGATTTTGATTCCATGGATGGCAAGCCTGCACACCTCTTTTTCCTGCTGGTTGCCCCCGAAAATTCGGCGGGAATCCACCTGCGGGCTCTTGCCAAAATATCGAGATTGCTTAGGAGCGTAAGTCTCCGGCAAAAGCTGTTCAATGCGCGCTCCAGGGATGAAATCTTTGAGATAATTTCTCAGCAGGATCAAGAATTTTAGAATAATGGGCTTGGAAGAATAAGGTTGGGAAGCGCTATACCAGGATACTTTGATATAGCTCGGGATATTTGCTGGGAAAGGAGCCCGTTTTCTAGGAGAAGACGGGCTCTTGGTTTTGAATGTGTGAAGAATTTACCATGGTGTTCGGAGGATAATACTTGAAAGAAAAAACCGGGAAATTTGATCCTCGTGATGTAAAAATCGTTATCATCACGGGTCTGTCCGGTTCGGGCAAAAGTACAGTGATCAAAGCCTTTGAGGATATTTCGTACTTTTGTATCGACAACCTGCCTCTGCCCTTGCTTACCGATTTTCTCGAACTGCACCGGAAGGAGATGCAGGATGTCAACAAAATCGCACTTGGAGTTGACATAAGGGAAAGAAGTTTTTTTAAAGAGTATCCCCAGGTCTTCAGCCACATAACCAGGCAGGGATATGATCTGGAAATTATCTTTCTTGAGGCTTCTGTGGAAGCATTGCACCGGCGCTACAGCCAAACCAGGCGCAAGCACCCTCTTGCTTCCAAGGACATTAACTTGCTGCAGGCGATAAACCTGGAGCGTGAAGAGCTCCGGGGGCTTCGCAGGATGGCCACCAGGGTTATTGATACTACTGAGAAGTCCGTCCACCAGCTGAAAGCGTTGATTACCCAGTACTATTCGACAGTTGAGCCGAGCACTTTGCTCGCAATAGAGTTGATTTCTTTCGGGTTCAAGTATGGTGTTCCCTTTGAAGCCGATATCGTGATGGACGTGCGTTTTTTGCCAAATCCCTATTTTGTAGAGGAACTCCGGGGCCTTACGGGGCTTGATGAAAGGATAAAATCCTGGGTTTTGAAGTGGCCACTGACAAAAGAGTTTCTGGAAGACTTCATGCGCCTTGTATTGAAATATCTTCCCCGTTACATAGAGGAAGGCAAGAGGTACCTTAATATAGCGATTGGCTGTACCGGGGGACGGCACCGCTCCGTTGTCATAATCGAAGAGATTAAAGACATCATGGAACATCGTGGTTACAAGGTTGTTACGTATCACAGGGATATCGATGCTGATTGAAATCACTTGGGTGAAAGATAAAAGGCCATGGTTGGTATACTGGTTGTTTGTCACAGAAATCTGGCGCAGGAACTGGTAAAAACGGCAGAAATAATCGTCGGCAAACTGGATCAGTGCCGTGCGATCTCAATGGATACCAGGCATACGATCGAAGAGCTAAAAGATCGTGTAAAAAACTGTCTGAGGGAGGTGGACAACGGAGATGGAGTTCTGATCCTGACGGATCTTTTCGGGGGAACCCCTTCGAATATAAGTCTCTCCTTCCTGGAAGAGGGAAAGGTTGAAGTTATCTCGGGTGTAAATCTTCCCATGTTGATTAAATTGGCCAGTATTAGAAAAGGTTGTTCCTTAAAAGAGATCGCCCCGGTAATAAAAGAATACGGACGGAGAAATATTTCCCTTGCCAGTGAATTGATGCCCGAAAAGGCTTCTGAAAAGGGCTGAGATAGCTCGTTAAAACCAGGCTCATGAGTGCATTGGGAAAAGGGGAGTCACGTCCGCCAATCGTGTTTCATGATAAGCATTTACTGCTAACGAGTAGTGAAAAACCGTGAACAAGTAAATGAAACCGGGTGGGTAGCGTTTCATGGGTGCACCCAGTTGAGCTGAGGAAATAGTGCTCATCGATAAATTAGGGTACTATGATTCGCACTTTTGTGCTAAACTTAGGCGGATTTTGCAAAATACTGCGAGTTGAGGCAGGAACGCAGTGCCAGTCTCGTTCTGCCGGGTTTGTCCATGGATTTTCGATATAAACGCCGAAAGATAATCCGTGGTGCTTTGTGTTTTCCAGAAAACGGAGTGATAAAAATGGAGAAAGTGAAAGTTACTTTTCAACCCGATGAGGAAACAGTTGAAGTAGAGAAGGGAACTACGTTGCTCGAAGCAGCGAATCAGGCGGGAGTTGATATAAATAGCCTGTGCGGGGGCGAAGGGGTTTGCGGCAAGTGTCGCCTTATTCTTGTAAAGGGTGATGTTGAAGCATCAAACAAGGCTCTTTCTTTCCTGAGCAAGAAAGAACTCGACAAGAATTTTGTGCTGGCCTGTCAAACCCGGGTGCTGGGAGACACTGAAGTTGTGGTTCCTCCGGAGTCCCGCAGGGAAGAAGAGCAGATTCTGGTGTCTGAAGAAATAGTGCAATTCGACGAACCGAGGCCTTTTGAAGACCATCCCGCCAGTCGTCGAGAAATAAGGTTCTATCAACCACTGATGCAAAAACATTTTCTCAAGCTTCCGCCCCCTACCCTGGAAGATAACGTCTCGGATGCAGACCGGATACTTAGAGAGTTGAACAAGAAGTTCAGGGATGTTGATCTTGACCTCGAATTCAAGTGTTTGAAAGGTCTCGCAGGTTTACTCAGAAGCAACGACTGGAAGATCACCACTACCAGTCACGTGGAAAACGGTCATTGCGTGAGGGTGGTTCATATTGATCCGGGAGATACATCCGGAAAGAATTTCGGGATAGCCGTGGATGTTGGTACAACCACGATAGTTGCGGAACTCGTGGATCTGCGAACGGGAAAAGTGCTTTCTGTTGAGGCAAGCCATAACCAACAGGCACGGTACGGTGAAGACGTAATCTCGAGAATGATCTATGCGTGTACCAAGGGAGGAATAAACCCGCTGAACCAGGCGGTGATAAATACGATCAACGCGCTTGTTGCCTCCCTGATCAGTAAAAACAGGATATCCGTGGATGAAATTTCATGTATTGTTGCTGCCGGCAACACTACCATGACTCATCTGTTGCTTGGGCTTGAACCCTGCACGATACGCATTGAACCTTATGTTCCGACTGCTGATCAGTTCCCGCCGGTGCTCGCCAGAGAGATCCGGTTGCAGGCCAGCGAGTATGCCATTCTAAGATGCCTTCCCGGCGTGAGCAGCTATGTTGGCGGAGATATAACAGCTGGAGTTCTGTCATCGCATCTCTCTGACAGCGCCAGGATAGGTGCTCTTATTGATATCGGAACAAACGGGGAAATAGTAATAGGCAACAATGAATGGCTCGTTTGTTGTTCTGCGTCTGCCGGACCTGCTTTCGAAGGAGGAGGAAGCAAGTGCGGAATGAGAGCGACCAGGGGTGCTATACAGAAAGTCGTAATAGACGGTGAAAAAGTCAGCTACGTGACCATCGGGAACGCTAAACCGAGGGGTATTTGCGGATCAGGCATAATTGATACTATTGCCCAGTTGCTGTTAAACGGGATAATTGACCAGGCCGGTCATTTCATTAAGCTTGACCATCCGCATGTCCGGATAGAGGATGACGTTCCGGAGTTTGTTCTGGCCTTCGAGGACGAAACTGACACCGGAGAGAAGGTTGTCCTTACGGAAGACGATATCGGTAACCTTATCAAGTCCAAGGGTGCCATACTGGCGGCAATGAAGGTGCTGGTTGAGAGCGTTGGGCTGAGTTTTGCGGACATCGAAGAGCTATTCGTTGCAGGCGGGTTCGGTAATTTTCTAGACATTGAGAATTCAATACTTATCGGGTTGCTCCCGGATATTCCGAAGGAAAGAATAAAATTCATCGGCAACAGTTCTCTCGCAGGGGCAAGGATGTGCATGCTGTCCTACCACGCCTTCGAAAAAGCGGAAACAATATCGAAGCAGATGACTTCCTTTGAGCTTTCGGTGAACAAGAAATTCATGGACGAGTTTGTTGCGTCGCTGTTTTTGCCGCACACGGACATGTCGCTCTTTCCCAGCGTCAGGGAAAAACTCAAAAACGTCAAGGTAAAGTGAACTTAGCGCCGGGCGGGCTCCATGCCCGCCTTAACATGGATCTTGTTCGAGACACGTTTGCTACAAGAGGTGTTCTTTTCCTTCTTTTTCAAGGTGCTCGACAATCTTTCTTATTTCCTGGGAACGTGACTTGTCGGCGACGAGAAGCGCGTCATGGGTATCTACGATCAGGGTGTTTTCGAGCCCAAGGCATGCAATGAAACGATCGGTTTTCCCTGCCACGAAATTGCCGCTGCAATCGATCATCAGAGTATCTCCTTCCGTGACGTTTCCTCTGCTGTCCGACCTGTTCTTTTTTAACTCGTATAGTGACAGCCATGAACCAACATCGCTCCACCCGCAATCACATGGTACCACGATAACCCGTTGCCCGGTCTTTTCCATGATTCCGTAATCGAAAGATATGTTGGGAAGATCCGGGTAAACTTCTTCAAGGACGTTTTCGAAGCCCGGTTTACCAATGTGCTTGCCTATCTTCTGCAAACCCTCGTGCAGATCCGGCAGGTGCATTTCTATTTCTTTTAGAATGGTTTTGGGATTGGCCAGGAAAATACCTGCATTCCAGTAGTAATCCCCGCTGGAAAGGTATTTTACGGCGGTATCGAAGTCGGGTTTCTCCACAAAGGCTGAAACCTCGTATACTTCAAGGCCACTACCGGTAGTTATCAGGTTTCCTTTATGTATGTACCCGTATCCTGTTTCCGGCCTTGTCGGTACGATTCCCAGGGTCGCTATCCCGTTTTCAATTACCATTTCTCCGGCCATCTCAAGACTTTTCAGGAACGCTTCCGTATCAGCAATGTAGTGATCGGCGGGGAGGAAGGCAACGGCCCCGTTTACTCCCGTGTGCGCGGCATACAGGGCACCGAGTCCGATGCATGGAGCCGTGTTTCTCCCTACTGGTTCCGCAAGTAGCTCTATGTTCTCACCATCGAAAAGACGCCTTGCCTCTTCAAGGTGCCGTTTGCCAAGAACGACAAGTCCTTCCCTGTTGCCGGAAACTGGTTTTACACGGTTCCAGGTTTCCACTACCATGGGGTTACTGCCTGCGATGGCAAGGAATTGTTTGGGTTTTGCTTTTCTGCTAAATGGCCAAAATCTGGTTCCGGATCCTCCTGCCATTATTACGATGTACAACTTATCCCTCCATATTTCATTGGTTATCAGGATACTTCCCTGAAAGGCAATCCCAGGGATTTCCTCTTCTTTTCAACGTGCCTGATGATAAGATCTGCTGCTTTTTCGGGGTCTGGTTCCACAGCGAAAGTGGCGCCGACAAGATCTTCGAGGCCCCCTGTCAGAAGATCTACAACCTTCGCACTGCCCAGCACCGGAGGTGCAGGTCCCAAAACGGTGTATATCCCCGAGCCGACCATGTACGCGCCGATAGAAACGGCTTTTTCCGAATACCATTCCGGTGCTGCCCCCGCCACCGGCAAATCACTCATATCCACGCCCAGCTCGTTCGCAAGCGCGGCAACGGCCACCAGGATTCTGACGTTATCAACGCAGCTCCCCACGTGTAACACCGGCGGGATTTTTAGCACTTCGCATACTTCTTTTAAGCCGCTTCCGGCTTTATTTGTTGCCTCCAGTACCTTTAACCCTGCTTTCCCGTTTGCTATTGCAGCGCAACCCGTGTCCACCACGAGTATATCGTTTTCTATCAGCGCTTTCGTGAGGGTCACATGGCCATGATCGTGCTTTATTTTTGGATTGTTACATCCGACTATTCCCGCGATTCCCCTGATTTTGCCTTCCTTGACGACGTCTATCAGGGGATCCAGGCTACCCCCGAGAGCCTCAACAATGGCTTCGACGGAGAATCCTGACATCAGATTGATCGGATCTACCGGGATGTAAACCTTGTCGGGGTTGCGATTCATGAAATTTTCCACCGCCTCCCTGACCAGTTCCTTTGCAAGTTCCCTGGCGTTATCGGGATGGAACTCGCGGTGTACCATTTCAGGGTATTTGGCTTTATCACTGGTGGAAATCATCTTTGTGTGGTAGCAGGCGGCAATATGGCCGAGGGATGGCATAATGCATTGGTAGTCCACGAGCATCATCTCCACGGCTCCGGTCACGATTACGAGCTCCGTCATCAGGTGATTGCCCGCCATGGGAATTCCCCTTCGCATCAATAATTCGTTGCCTGTACAGCATAGTCCGACCAGGTTTATTCCCCTGGCTCCCTTTTCCACTGCCAATTTCACGAGATCTTCATCGTTTACCGCCTGGTATATCATCTCAGAGACAACAGGATTGTGTCCGTGAACGATAATGTTTACCTCGTCTTCTTTTAGAACCCCCAGGTTAACGGTGGATTGTACGGGTTTCGGCGTTCCGAACAGGATATCCGATACCTCGGTGGCAATCATGGAACCACCCCAGCCGTCTGAAAGCGCGTTTCTGAGGGCGTGGAGCAGCAGGTTAGCCCAGTTGTTATCCACTCCCATGTGAGTTCTGTGCATCATTTCAGAAGTTTCGCGATCAATCCCCCTGGGGGTGATGCCCAGTTTGTTCCATAGCTGCCGGCGTTTTTCCGGAGCTCTGCTCACCAGGGTCAGCGCCTTTTTCCTCGTCCCGTAATCTTCCTCCATGGCATAAGCAAGTTCTTTTGCAACCTCAAGAGAAGACTTCCTTTCCGGGTTGATGCCATACTCGGAAGCCACCCGTCTCAGTTTTTCTTCGTCCCTGATTTCATATCCGGGGGCTTTTCCCTCAGCCACGTTTCTCAGGACTTCCACCAGGTCCCTGCCGTGATCTGAATGCGAAGCGGCCCCCGCAGCGATCATTCGACCAAGATTCCTGGCAACAATTATGTCGGCATCCGCTCCACAAACACCCTTTTGAGGTCCTTCTCCGAACGGATCGATTCTGCATGGCCCCATGACACAGTTTCGACAGCTCAGGCCCAGTTCGCAGTAACCGCATTGAGGAAGCTGGCTCCTGTAGCGATCCCAAACAGTTTCTACTCCGTCTGTGCGGGCTTTTTCGAGCATCATTTTGCCGTCTTTGGTAATTGTCATCTCCTCGTATTTTTCTTTCTCGGACATAATGATCCTCCTCTTGGGCATTGCGTGTACCCTGTATTTAGATCCGGTTACTATTGAGCCTCTCCATAATTTCCCTGTGTTTATTAAGCAAAAGCAAGGGATTGGCCGCTTCCCGTTTGGCTTCATCGGGTTCCACGGAAGCTAAACGGCTTACCTCGTCCGTTTTTCTCTTCATGGCAACGTTTATATCTTCGAAAATCAAGGCTCCGGTTTTGCACGCCTCGACGCAGGCCGGAATAAGACCTTCTTCCTGGCGCATCATGCAGTTGTCGCATTTTACCGCGACCACTTTTCCCGGAGGAGCTAATACGTCTTCGTGGTAGCGAAGAACACCGAAAGGACATACCATGGCACAGGACGCGCAGTTGATACATTGTCCCGGGTCAATGAACACGGTTTCCGTCTCCTCAATTCTGTGAATGGCGCCAGGCAGGCAGGCGTGGTAGCACGGGGCTGGCTTACAGTGGCGGCATCTGTTTGGAAATGCATTTCGATAGCGTCCGGCTCCAATGTGGATGCGGGACCTTGGTTTTGGGGATTCATGTATGGCTTCGTACAAATTTTTTGACCTGGAATGAGCGACTG
>JALXAI010000106.1 GCA_026992215.1 Desulfobacterales bacterium
GGTTTTATTTGACGGTTTCAACGTGGAACCCGGAGACGTGACCAAGAAAAAGTTTCTCGTATCGAATGGCCGGGGGCCGATGGAAGGAGCGATAGTGATCTTTGCCGGAGCATCCTTGATGGACGACGAGATCGAGTTAAGGCCGGGATCAGTCATTGAACCCGGGACCTTGATTAAGGGGCCAACGATAATAGGTGAGTACTCCGATGTTAGGCAGGGTGCATACGTCAGGGGGAGCTGTCTCATAGGTTCCCGGTGTGTGGTGGGGCATACCACGGAAGTCAAAAATGCCGTTATGCTTCCAGGTGCCAAGGCCGGTCATTTTGCCTACATCGGCGATAGCGTGCTCGGCCGAAACAGCAACCTTGGAGCGGGCACAAAACTTGCCAACCTCAAAATTAAGGGGAATGAGGTTTTTGTCAGGGTAGACACCGAGAAAGTGCCTACCGGGCTGAGGAAATTCGGTGCCATACTTGGTGACGATGTTCAAACGGGATGTAATTCCGTCACCAACCCGGGAACGGTCGTGGGGAAAAAAAGCATGATTTACCCCTGCGTAGCCGTGATGCCGGCATACTACGCACCGGAATCCGTAATTCAATGAATCTTCCGAGCATGGAAACCACCTTATGAAGAGATCCGTACGCCACCTTGGTAAACTGCCGATCACGGCATGGATCGGATTTTTTGCTTTTGCCGTTTCCACGGCAGGTCTTATCAGGCATTTTGAACCTTTTTACACCTGGTTCTACTGCTTTTCGTGGTGGTCTTATATCCTTGTGATCGATGGGATGAATCGCGCTATGGAGGGCGAATCCCTGCTGCTCGATCACACCGGTGACTTCGCGTACGTGACTTTTTGTTCCGTGGGAGTATGGCTCGTTTTCGAACTATTCAATCTTTCCCTGAAAAACTGGCACTATGTCAACGTACCCAGAAACTTACCGGTAAGATGGTTGGGCTACTTCATAGCTTACGCCACGGTGCTGCCCGGAATTTTTGAAACTGCCACCTTTTTGAAAAACATTGGTTTGTTTTTGCGCCTTGAAAAGGCAAAGATGTGGATTCCGGGCAGGAGATGGAAACTGTGGTCTGTTCTTATTGGTGCGTCATGTTTGATACTACCCCTGGTACTGCCCCGTTACTTTTTCCCCCTTGTGTGGCTCGGCTTCGTGTTCCTGCTTGAACCATTGAATTTTTCCGGAGGTCTTCCTTCCCTTGCCAGGGAAATGATGGCGGGGAACTGGCGAGAGCTCGCGCTTTTGCTTTCAGCTGGCGCCATTTGTGGTTTTCTATGGGAGTTGTGGAACTACTGGGCGGGAGGCAAATGGATCTACACGGTGCCATGGGTAGGCCACCTGAAGATCTTTGAGATGCCCTTGCCGGGCTTTTTCGGTTTTCCTCCTTTTGCCGTTGAATGTTACGTAATGATGACCTCGCTCTTTTTCCTGCGGGATAGGTTGCTAGGGAACTCAGGCGCGAGTCCCTCCGCCGGAAAAAGGCGTGGTATCGTGGTTATCGTGTCTGTGATACCTGTGATAGCGTTTTATTGCCTCGTTTTTCATCTTATAGACAAGTACACCGTAATTGGTTTCAGGTAACCCGAATATAATATCATGGTAAGCAAAAACTATTATATCGTTAGCCTCGGTTGCCCGAAGAATCTTGTGGATAGCGAAGAAGTTGCGGGCTTGCTCGCCAGCCGGGGCTGGTCTATTGTGCAGGATCCCGGTGAGGCGGATGTTCTGATTGTAAACACATGCGCTTTTATTCGGGAAGCAGTGGAAGAAACAATTGATACTATCCTGGAACTGGAAAAGTTCAAAAAAAGTTCGAAAAATGCGCGCCTTGCAGTTATTGGCTGTTTTGTTCAAAGGTTCGGGAAAAAACTTCCGCGACTCTTTCCCGAAGCGGATATTTTCCTGGGAACCGGGTTTTTCCTTCATTTCCCGGACGCACTGAAAGAAAATCTTCGAACGGGTAGGAAGGTTTTCAAGATAAACAGGCCGGTAAATGTGACCACGAACCAGGTTCCACGCCTTCTGTCCGGTCCCGGGTACACGGCTTACGTAAAGATCACCGAAGGATGTTCCAATTCATGTACCTTCTGCATGATTCCCAGGTTGAGGGGACCCCAGAGGAGCAGACCTCTTGAATCGATAGTTTCGGAAGTTGGCAGCCTGGTGAAGCGGGGAACAAGGGAAATAATACTGGTGGGCCAGGACACCACTTCGTACGGTGCCGATTTTGGTTCTTCCTGGCTGCTGGTGACACTGCTGGAAAAACTGGCCATGATTCCCAAAATAAGCTGGATAAGAATGATGTACCTGCATCCTTCGGGCATCACGGACGACCTGCTACGCGTCGTAAACGAGTATCCCCCCATTCTTCCCTACTTCGACGTCCCGCTCCAGCACGTGGTACCGCGGATATTGAAAAAAATGGGCAGGGAATACGAGGAATCCCCCCGGAAGCTGGTGGAGAGGATAAGGGAGAAGGTTCCAGGTGCCGCATTGAGAACCTCTCTGATGGTTGGCTTTCCGGGAGAATCGACGCGGGATTTTAAAAAGTTGCTCGGCTTTGTTGAGTGGGCTCAATTTGACAGGCTGGGGGTATTCGGTTACTCGAGGGAAGCGGGAACCAGGTCTTATCTGATGAGACCGCGGGTGCGGGGTTCTACCATAGCCAGAAGACGAGATGAAATTTTGGCCCTCCAGGCTGAGATCTCAATGAAAAAACATGAGAGGCTGATTGGGAGCCTCCAGTTGGCGCTGGTGGAAGAACGACCCGGCGGTGCTGAACCGGGTAGAGGGAGGCTGTGGTCCCAGGCACCGGAGATCGACGGTGAATTTTTCTTCACCGGCGATTTTCTCAGGCCCGGAGATATTACAACTTTCAGGATAACGTCAGCCGGGACTTACGATCTGGAAGGGATTCCGGCAGGTAAAAGTAAGAAGTCGAACAAAGGTGCAGATAGTTTTTGACAAGGGTTTCTTTTTCATATATTTACTGACCTTGAGTTCTGTTATTGCTCAAAATTACCCTTTTTAGAAAACCAAGAGAATAAATAGTGATTGTATTGCGAGAATTGACACCCTGTGAGCCTGAAAAGTTCTTTGCAGAAAAAACGTATATTAGCCCACGTCAAACCTGATCTGGAGCGAATAGAAGCAGAAATAGCCGCTCATCTGGATTCCACTGTTCCCCTTATTTCCAGAGTTGGTAACTACATAATGAATAGTGGCGGGAAAAGGCTGCGCCCTCTTCTCATGATTCTCTCGGCAAGACTGTGCGGTTATGAAGGCGATGAAGATATCACCCTTGCCGTGGTTTTTGAATACCTGCACGCCGCAACCCTGCTCCATGACGACGTGGTGGACAAGGCCGAACTCAGGCGAGGTCAGCCCGCCGCGAACACTATCTGGGGAAATCCGGCGGTTGTCCTGATCGGGGACTACCTTTATTCCAAATCGATTTTGCTCACCGTTGGCTACAGGAATCTGAAGATCCTGGATGTCATATCAAGGACCACAACTATTATGGCGGAAGGAGAAGTCCTTCAACTGGTGAATTCCGATAACCTCGAAATGACGATTCCGGAGTACATGGAAGTGATCACCAGGAAAACTGCCGTGCTGATCCAGGCGGCATGTCAGGTGGGAGCAATCTTCGGAGGTGCTTCCGATGAACAGGAAAAAGCCATGGCAGGTTTCGGGGAAAACCTTGGCCTCGCGTTTCAATTAACCGACGACGCCCTCGACTACATAGGCACGGAAGAAGAGTTCGGGAAGCCGATTGGAAACGATTTGCAGGAAGGAAACGTTACACTTCCCCTGATTCATGCCTTAAACGAGAGCAACAGTAAAGACAGGTCGAGGTTACTCGAATTGTTTACCGCCGACAGAATAGGTGAGAAGGAGTTCCGGGAAGTAAAAGAGATTGTCCAGGCTTCCGGAGGTATCGAGTACACGCTGGGGCTTGCGAGAAAACACATTGACACCGCGAAGGATGCGCTTGCGATTTTTGACGACAACCCCACGAAACAGGTTCTGATAGACATAGCAGACTACATCTGTGACAGGCGAGTATAACCGGCGACGCTTTTACAGAACTATCCACATCAAGTCCCTCCCAATCGTGATCCTGCCTTTGAAAACACTTCTGACCTGCTCGAAAAGGTTCGTCCTGTCGCACTCAGGGTACATGTGTGTGAGCACAAGGTGACGGCAGTTAGCTTCCCTGGCTATCCGCCCGACCCTTGAAGGAGTAAGATGGCCTCTCGGTTCACGAGGGTCGGGGAAAGAGCATTCCGCTACCAGGATCTTCACATCCCTGGCAAGTTCTACCACGTTTTGACCATACTCGGTGTCTCCCGTGATAGCAAAAAACGGCTCTCCGTCTACCTCGATTCGGTACCCGATGCTTCTGGACGTGTGGTACATCGGATACGTGATCAACTTTCCAAAGGGAAGTCCATGGGCGACAATCTCCCGTGAATCTATTTCCTTGATGGACAACTCAGAGGCTGGAAGCTCCACCCAGTGACCGAATATTTCCACATACTTGTGGTAAATCCTTTCCAATCCCCTGGCGCCCCATATCTGAACGGGTTTTTTCCTGCCGTAATCGGGGGAATGTGCCACGAACAAAAAGGGTACAAGATCACTCAGGTGATCGGGGTGAAAATGGGTGTAGAAAATATGATCGATATCCCTGAAGCTCCGGCCTGCTTCTTCGATAGCCCGCAAAGTTCCCGGCCCGGTGTCGAATAGCAGAAGGTAACTGTTAATTTTCACCAGGGTAGCCGGTGCCCTTCGTTTTACCCGTGGTACTCCTGTGCCGGTTCCCACGGTACAAACCCTGAAATCCACCACTTTCATCACCTGTTCCCCGTCTTCGAGATTCTTGTATCACTTATAGGCGCTTAGGCAGCGAAATTTTCTGCGCAAACCCAGCTATAGGAGGTAAAACGCTCCTTCACCACCCGGAATGCCGAAAAATAATAGCTTTCTGTCTTTTTTCATCGTGCTCAGTGTTCAGGTTTTGACCGGCGCACTTGCCGACGGGATGCATGCCGGCTCCGGGCGCTCGGCACCCCAGCCCCTAATTTGCACGATGTCGGTAAGTCTTTAAGTTAACTCCTATTTTCCCTGTACCTTTTCAACCCTTCAGCCAGTTCGTCCGGTATAACGAGATCACCCCGGCCAACTCCCAGGTCAATGTGCTTTTTGTTGCTCCCGTGAAAATCGCTCCCTCCTGTTACCAAAAGATCCAGCTTATCTGCCATGGCAAGGCAAAAATCCGTCAGTTCCCTCGAATGATCAGAATAGTATGCCTCTATTCCTTCTATGCCGGCTTCTTTCAACTCAAAGAAAAGCTTCTCGAACTCGGAAAACTCTTTGAGTCCCAGAGTACAGGGGTGCGCCAGAACCGGTATTCCTCCGGCCTTTTTTATCAATTCGATGGCTTTTGGGGGCTCAAGTCTGACCTTCGGTATGTAAGTGGGTGCACCGTTTGTCAGAAATTTCTTAAACGCGGACTGAACATCGGGTGCATACCCTTTTTCAATAAGTATGCGGGATATGTGAAGCCTTCCTATCTGTCCCCCGGCCACCTTTTCGACTTCCTCGTACGTGATGTCAATCCCGTGTTCACGGAGTTTCTCAATAATCTTGTGATTCCTCTCATCGCGTAATTTCTGTAAATGTTCCAGAGTACCATGCAGAAGTTCACTACCGGGGTCTATGTAATAACCGAGTATGTGCATAGTGCCGCTAAGCCACAGGGCACTTATCTCAACGCCGGGAATAAAGTCAATCCCGGAGCTTGCCGACGCTTCTATGGCTTCGGAAATTCCGGCAATGGTGTCATGGTCGGTTAACGCGAGAACCCTAATCCCCTTGGCCTTGGCGTAATTAATCAATTCGGTGGGAGTGTACGAACCGTCTGAAGCGGTGGAGTGGGTATGCAGGTCAATCATCTCAATATCCCTTATCTGAAACTTTGATGGTTTAAGTACTGGCAGCACTTGGCTAACTTTTAAAACCTTTTACACCATTACTGGTAGTTATAACAAGAAGCTTTTTGAACGTGCTTCTTTCTCCCGTAACCTCGCCCCGTGGAGATTTGCTCCCGCTGAAAGGAACTGCTTTAAACGTATTTTTTACTTTTCCGTTCATTTTTTGCGTGATATATTAACATAGGCTCAATTCTTAAGGTATTTCAGTTCGCGGGCAACAAGGGGCATACCCGCCATCAGCACGGACACACGTACATTGGCGGTCACATTTGCCCAAAGAAACAATTATCCGACCTGGTAGAAAGCGGGGGGTTACCATCGGAAAGCCACCCTATCCATAAAACCGTCAGGAGGGCACCGCTACACTTCTGGACTCAAAATTTTCGAAACTAAAAGACGCGGAACTTTTCCGAACACCGGGCAATAGCGTTTAGCCGAGACAAAACGGAATCAGGAATTTCGAAGCACTTTCATAAAACACATGCCAATTTTGCATGTCCGGGCGGCCATGGCGTTTGCCATCAGAGAAAAGTCAACACGGTTCCCGGAGTACCTGTTTTTGGAACAACTGTAGATTTCTTGCCAGGTGAGACAGTAAGAAAGGAAGGGGTCTCCGAAAGTGAAGCGTATTCCCAAGGACGCATCTCTACTAGGGGGCAATTTTATCGCTTGTATTAAAAAACCGGGAGGTGCTCGATGGAACAACCTGACCTGTATCTGGGAGTACTGGAAAAGGATGGGTTCTTAAGGGTTGATTCGAAGAAGCTCTTGTTAACAAAGGTTGCGATGGAAGCCGGAGTAAGCCCTGAATCGGATCTCGTGGAGGTGACTCCGGAAAATGCAGGTAAAACGGCCCTGGTATCGGGGGTTAAATCGGGAGAGGTAATATATTCGACAACAGTCATGGAAATTCTTTCGCCGCTTACAGCCATTCTGGTTAAGAGCCTTTTGAATAAAGGTATCATCACTCTTGAAGAAATTTCAGATCAGTACCTCAAACCCCGTCCGGACGACAAAGAGCCTGAAGCGAAGAAAAAATTGTGTGCACTGGTTATTGGTCATAAGAAAAGGTCTCCGGGGGCAGAAAACAAGAAGCTGCGAATTACCGAATTTGATTTCAACGAGGACCTGGCCATGAGAATAGAGGAAAAGGTGCGCATCACGGAAATTCAAAGGGTTTACCGGAGAACTTACAGGGAACTTCCCGGGGACATAAACGCTCTTGGTCCCGATTTCGTGGTCAGTCTTCATTGCAATGCATTCAACGGGAAAGCCTCCGGAACAGAAGTTCTCTATTATCACCGGTCTTCAACCGGAAAAAAGGTGGCCGGGATACTCCAGGCACATCTAGTAGATTTCCTGAAGTTGCCGGACAGGGGGATCAAGCCGAAAACAGCTGAAGACAGGGGAGGATACCTGCTCAGATACACCGTTGCTCCCTGCGTGATTGCGGAACCTTTTTTTATCGACAACGATGATGACCTGGCCAGGGCCATGGCCGACAAGGAGGGACTTGCCCGGGCTTACGCCGAAGCTATTGACGAGATCTCAAAAAATGTTGGCTGAAACGGCTTTTGAGCCATCCGGCCAACCCGGTAAAAAGCGGCGCCCTGAGCTTGCGATGCCCTGAGCCTGCCGAAGGGTCGAAGGGCGGTGCCCTGAGCCTGCCGAAGGGTCGAAGATCTGTCCCTGGCTGAAGAAAGCACATGTAAGCCTTTAGTGTATACCGGAGGCTCCTGTGTCTGCAGTCTTCTGCAGGCGGTTACTTCGACCACGTGAGAAGAGAGGAAACATAC